>CACGEL010000061.1 GCA_902572065.1 uncultured Prochlorococcus sp. | reverse complement strand
ATGTTGACCATGGCAAAACCAGTCTATTAGATTCCATAAGAGAATCCAGAGTAGCCTCGGGAGAAGCAGGTGGTATAACTCAACATATAGGCGCTTATCAAGTTGAATTTGAGCACGAATCAAAAAAGAAAAAGCTAACTTTTCTTGATACTCCTGGACATGAAGCTTTTACTGCTATGCGTGCAAGAGGTACAAAAGTTACTGACGTAGCAGTACTTGTAGTAGCAGCTGATGATGGTTGTAGACCGCAAACACTTGAAGCTATTAGTCATGCAAGAGCAGCAGAAGTACCAATAGTGGTAGCTATAAATAAAATTGATAAAGAAGGAGCATCTCCAGATAGAGTTAAACAGGAATTATCAGAAAAAGATTTAATTGCAGAAGACTGGGGTGGGGACGTAGTGATGGTGCCAGTCAGTGCTATCAAAAAACAAAATATTGATAAATTACTTGAGATGATCTTATTGGTTTCTGAAGTTGAAGATCTCCAAGCAAACCCAGAAAGGTTAGCAAAAGGCACAGTTATTGAAGCCCATTTAGATAAAGCCAAAGGGCCTGTCGCAACTTTATTAGTCCAGAATGGCACATTAAAAGCTGGCGATGTTTTAGCTGCTGGTTCAGTCCTTGGAAAAATTAGGGCAATGGTTGATGAACATGGCATTAGAATTAAAGAAGCAGGACCTTCATGTCCAGTCGAAGCCCTTGGATTTAGCGAAGTGCCCACAGCAGGTGATGAATTTGAAGTTTATCCTGATGAGAAAACTGCCAGAGCAATTGTAGGAGAAAGAGCCACTGATGCAAGAGCAACAAAATTAGCACAGCAAATGGCATCTAGAAGGGTGAGTTTGTCATCTTTATCTACTCAAGCAAATGATGGAGAACTTAAAGAATTAAATCTAATTCTTAAAGCAGATGTCCAAGGTAGCGTAGAAGCTATATTAGGTTCACTAGAACAATTACCAAAAAATGAGGTTCAAGTAAGAGTTCTTCTTTCTGCACCAGGAGAAATAACAGAGACTGATATAGATCTTGCAGCTGCTTCTGGCTCAGTAATAATAGGATTCAATACATCATTAGCCTCTGGTGCCAAAAGAGCAGCTGAATCAAATAATGTCGACATAAGAGAGTATGAAGTTATCTACAAACTTTTAGAAGATATTCAATCCGCGATGGAAGGATTACTTGAGCCTGATCTAGTTGAAGAATCCTTAGGGCAAGCTGAAGTAAGAGCAACTTTTGCAGTTGGGAAAGGAGCTATTGCTGGTTGCTACATACAAAGTGGTAAACTTCAAAGAAATTGTTCTTTAAGAGTACTTAGATCAGATAAAGTAATTTTTGAAGGTAATCTAGATTCTCTGAAAAGATCTAAAGATGATGTCAAAGAAGTTAATACAGGGTTTGAATGTGGAGTTGGATGCGATAAATTCTCAACCTGGAGTGAGGGCGATATCATAGAAGCATTCAAATTTGTAACTAAAAAAAGAACATTAAATAAATAACTTAATTTTACTTATTTCTCTCAAGGAATAATAGGAAAGGGAATAATGCGCAAGCTACTAATTGTATTAGGACATTATTTTGCTGAATTTCATTACCACTAGCAATTTTCGAAAGCATTATGAAAAGACCTAAAAAAGCTGAACCTGTGAAAGATATCCATAATACTTTTCTTAACCCTTTAAAAGGCGCCTGAGACTCCTTAAGTAATTTCTTTTTTAATTCAGGATCAATTTTTGACATTAATTATTTCGAATATAAAATTATTCTATATGAAAATTTCAAAAATTTTTATTGCCGATATAGCTCAGCGGGAGAGCAACTGTCTCGTAAACAGAAGGTCATTGGTTCAATTCCGATTATCGGCATTTAATTCACAAATATTAGTAATAACATGATTGAAAAAAATAATAATTTTACAAAAGTTTTAAGGATTTGCATTTTTATTCCTCTTATTTTCTATTACGGGCCAAGAAGTTATATAGCCTTCGATGAAGGGTTTTAT
>CACGEL010000060.1 GCA_902572065.1 uncultured Prochlorococcus sp. | reverse complement strand
AAAGGTATAGCGAATTTATATACTACTCCGTTTAAGCTTGATAAAAATAAAGATAACTATATTTTATTTGCATCAAGAAGTGGGGTGGTTCCATTTATTAATTTTTCTCTGGTAAGTAAAGTTCCAGATTCTATAATACCTATAAGAGAAAATAATCAGGATTCAAATATCTCAGGTGATTTTGATACGGATTCGACTTCACGTGGTTTTGGAGCATTTGGGATTGGGAATACAAGGCTTATCAAAATTGAAGCTTCTTACGAGGGATTTTTAGATCAATTATCTTTTGAAGATGAAAATAAAAGAATTCAATTAAGAAGTTCGCCAAGTTATAACAGATCTCAAATTATTGGGTTGATAGGAGGTAACTCTGCAAATTTAATAAATAGGGCATTTATTTCTCAATTTAATAATGCAAATGCTTTTAATGAAAGATTTCAGTTGTCTCTATATCCAGCCTTAGTAGAAAATAATGATTCTTTAAATAATGTATTTTCCAATGAAAATATAGATATAGAAAATGATGGACGATCATCTTCTAGCGAGGAATTTTCTTCTCAAGCTTGGGTAGCTGAACTAGGACTTGATGTTACGGATGCAATAAATTTTGCCTTTCAAACCGTTCCAGGTAGAGATGACCTTTCACCTCTAGGAATTTTGACTTTCCAGGCAAATCCAAATTTAGAATTATTAGGTTCTTATGATTCTAATGGGGATTGGAAAAGTCAAGTTCAATTGTTTTTTAGATATTAAGTCACTAAAAAAGTTAGTTTAAAGAAGCGGGAATTTGAATTATTATTAGATTAACTAAAAATTATTATGGCCAATATCTTTGAAGTGCCTCAACCAGGGAATGATCTTTTAGAAAAAGCTGATCAAGTTCGTTTGGCATCAATAAAAATAAGTCAGGCTGAAAATCAAAGTAGAATTAGAGCCTTGAATTTTATGGCTGATTATCTAGAAAAAAATACTAAAGAAATTTTAGAAGCTAATAACGATGACTATACAAGAGCAGAAAAGAAAGGTATTTCAAAGGCTTTGCTTTCTAGATTAAAGTTATCCAAAGAAAAATTAAATTCAGGGATTGAAGGGGTAAGAAAAGTTGGAGACTTGACTGATCCTGTAAATCAAATCCAAATCAAAAGAGAGCTTTCCAAGGGACTTATCCTAGAAAGAAAAACTGTGCCTATAGGAGTACTAGGCGTCATTTTTGAATCTAGACCTGATGCTGTTATGCAGATTAGTTCACTAGCAATAAGATCAGGTAATGGAGTAATGCTAAAGGGTGGTAGTGAAGCTAATTTAACAAATACTTCAATAGTCAATGCATTACAACAAGGGTTGTGTGAATCAGGTCTTGATAAGAATGCAATATGCTTACTTACAAGCAGAAAAGATAGTATGTCGATGTTAAATCTTGAGAGATATATTAATTTAATAATTCCAAGAGGAAGTAATGAATTAGTTAAATTTATTCAAGAGAATACAAGAATTCCTGTTCTGGGCCATGCTGATGGGATTTGTCATTTGTTTATAGATAATGAGGCAAATCTCGAGATGGCTTTATCAGTTGCTCTAGACAGTAAAATTCAATATCCTGCAGCATGTAATTCTATTGAAACTTTATTAGTGCATAAAGATATTGCACCAGTTTTTCTTGAAAAGGCTATACCTCTTTTTAATAACAATGACGTTAAATTAATCGGAGATAAAAAATCTGTTGAATTAGGGGTAAAGTATGAGGCTAGTTTAGAAGATTGGCAAACTGAATATTTAGATTTAATTTTATCTATAAAAATTGTTGATGATCTTGATGATGCAATCACTCATATTCAAGAATTTAGTTCAAAACACACAGATGGAATAATTACTGAAAATTTAAGTACTGCTAATAAATTTATGAGTGTAGTTGATAGCGCGGGTGTTTTTCATAATTGCTCTACAAGGTTTGCCGATGGGTTTAGATATGGATTCGGAGCTGAAGTTGGGATATCTACTCAAACTCTTCCTCCAAGAGGACCTGTTGGTTTAGAAGGTTTGGTTACGTATAAAT
>CACGEL010000059.1 GCA_902572065.1 uncultured Prochlorococcus sp. | reverse complement strand
TTTAGAACCATTAGATGAACTTTCTCAAATTAAAAAACTACTAAGCAGTAATAAATTTGTTTTTTTATCAGCTTTAAGAAAAGATAATTTTTTTGAAAAATATCTTAAGAAGCAAAGCATAATAATTGATTTAGTTATTAATTTTAAAAGTAATTTTAATGAAAAAAAAATATTGTTATATGTTCCTCCTCGGCAAATGCTTCCCAATAATCCCTTCTTTACTCGAGTAGTTTCAGATAAGTGCAAAAAGTTAGTGATTTTTAGTAAAGGAGTTACTTTGCTTTTATCTGATGATGTTAATTTGAAGATTAACTTGGCTACAGAATTAGCATCCAAACATGGCAAGCGAGTACTATTAGAGACAATTCCTTCTCACAATAATCAGATATTATGCTCCAGTTATAGTTGGTGGATTAAAAATTCTTATTTAGTAAAAAGTCCTGAACAAATAATTATCCCGTTACTTCCAATACCTGATATGAAAGAACCTATTAATGGAATTAATGTTTCTCATTATAAAAAACTAGCTAAAGATTGGTTCCGAGAATTCTTGCTTCCTGAAGCGATAGAAAAATTAGATAGGTCTGTCTCCCCTCTAAGAAGAAATTCAGGTAAACTTATAATTCTAGACGGTCGTGCAAAGAAGAGAAGATGGGGGAGATCAATTTTAAAAAGTATTGAGCCCTCAAAACAAATAGACTATATGTTACCTTTCGATTAGGGTAGTATTCAGAAAATATTTTAAATATGGGAGAAGCAAAAAGGAGGAAAACACTAGGTCTTCCTCCAAAAAAAAATAATATTAAAAATAAAGTTGATCAATCACCTAGAGTTTTTGATTGGCTACCAATAACGGTTAATCAGAAAGATAGTTTAATTCAACTAAGTATTAAAGCTAGTTGGTTAGGAATTGGAGCATTAGTGATCTTATGGGTAGTTGTAAGATTTATTGGCCCTGCCGCAGGATGGTGGACTCCGGCTGATTCATTATAAATCTAATAAATCTAAGCTACTGTTTTGATGTCATTAGCAACGATTGTATTTTCTGGGTTACTATTTAATAACTTCATTGAATTAGAGCTTACTTCTGTTCCTTCTGTGAGCTTGCTTTTAACAATAGATTCAACTTTATTCTTTATTTCTAGGTTATGGTCTAACCAAATAATTGTGTTATCTCTTCCTTGACCAATATTTTCTCCTTCATAACTATACCAAGCCCCTCTCCTGATTATAATATTAGTCTCTTCTGCTAAATCTAATAAACATCCTGTTGTGCTAATTCCTTTGCCGAATAAAATATCAAATTCTGCAATTCTAAATGGAGGAGCGACTTTATTTTTTGCTACTTTAACTTTTGCCCTTATTCCATATTCTTCTGTACCTCTTTTTAGAGTTTGAATTCTTCTAATATCAAGTCTTACAGAAGCATAAAATTTTAATGCGTTACCTCCTGTAGTTGTCTCTGGATTTCCATACGTTACACCGATTTTTAGGCGTAATTGATTGAGGAATATTACTGTGCATCCCGATTTTCCAATGTTACCGGTTATTTTTCTCATCGCTTGACTCATTAGCCTTGCCTGGCTTCCTATTACATGATCTCCCATTTCTCCTTCTATTTCTGCCCTTGGAGTAAGTGCTGCTACTGAGTCAACAACAACAAGATCTACGGCAGTTGATCTTATGAGCTGATCAACTATTTCCAAGGCCATTTCCCCCGTATCTGGCTGCGAAACCAGTAAATTTTCGACATCTACTCCTAGAGATGCAGCATAGACTGGATCTAAAGCATGTTCGGCATCTACAAATGCAGCTATACCGCCATTTTTTTGAACCTCAGCTATTGCGTGAAGAGTCAGCGTTGTTTTTCCTGAACTTTCAGGCCCATATACTTCCACTACCCTTCCCTTTGGATAACCTCCTCCCAAGGCT
This sequence comes from uncultured Prochlorococcus sp., assembly GCA_902572065.1. Next base: position 201 of record CACGEL010000059.1, on the reverse strand, counting down.
AAATCTAATGTAAGTGCTCCTGTAGATATTGTTTCTACTTTCATTCTGGACGCATCTCCCAGTCTCATTATTGAACCTCTGCCAAAGTTTCTTTCTATTTGACCTAAAACAAGATTTAATGCCTTGTCTTTTTCTTTTGATGAGGATTCTGTTGAATCTTTTTTTCTTCTTTCTTCAAAACTCATTTTTAACTTTCTTAGT
>CACGEL010000058.1 GCA_902572065.1 uncultured Prochlorococcus sp. | reverse complement strand
AAAAGACCCAAATGCAACTGGAGAGGATTCTAGATTAATTGGAATTAGGCTTAAAGAAATTGAGACGCAACATCTATCTCAAACAAACATTAAAAAGACCATATCTTGGAATCCTAAAATAGGAGATTATATAAAAATTAAAAGTTTAAATAGTACTGGTCAGATAATAGATTTAGATGAAAAAGCAGCATCTTTTGAGGTCAAATGTGGAGTATTTAGAAGTACATTATCAATAAATGATTTTGAAGGTCTTAATGGGGAAAAACCTAATTTAAAAAAATCTAAAATTCATGTTAATTCTGTAAGAGAAGATTTTTCCTTTTCTAAAATAAGAACGAGTAAAAATACCATAGATGTTAGGGGAATGCGAGTTCATGAAGCAGAAATCATAATTGAAGAAAAGATGAGAAAGTTTCATGGACCGCTTTGGATAATTCATGGTATTGGAACTGGAAAATTAAAGAAAGGATTACTTATTTGGTTATCTGGGTTGAATTATGTTGAAAAAGTTGAAGATGCGGCAAATAATGAAGGTGGAGCCGGTTGCAGTATTGCTTGGATAAAATAAACTTTATAAGTGTCTAGAAAAATTATTAATAAATTTTTAAGTGCAATTTATTGATCAAACAAATATTATTCTCAAAGCTGGTAAGGGTGGTAATGGAATAGTTTCATTTAGAAGAGAAAAATTTGTTCCTGCTGGTGGACCTTCTGGAGGTAATGGAGGAAAAGGTGGCTCAATAATCCTTATTGCTGATAATAATCTTCAAACACTTTTGGATTTTAAATTTAATAGAGAAATATTTGCGAAAGATGGTTTCAAAGGTGGTCCAAATAAAAGAACTGGAGCTTCAGGGGAAAATACTATCTTAAAAGTTCCTTGCGGTACTGAGGTTAGAGATGTAAATTCTGGCATTATTTTGGGAGATTTAACTGAAGACAAGCAAAGTTTAACTATTGCATATGGAGGTAGAGGTGGACATGGTAATGCTTACTATTTAAGTAATCAAAATAGAGCTCCTGAATCTTTTACTGCTGGCCAAGAAGGAGAGATATGGGAGGTTCAGTTAGAATTAAAACTTCTTGCAGAAGTGGGGATCATAGGCCTCCCTAATGCAGGGAAAAGTACTCTAATTTCTGTTTTATCATCAGCACGTCCTAAAATTGCAAACTATCCTTTTACAACTTTAATACCTAATTTAGGTGTAGTAAGAAAATCTGATGGTAATGGATGCCTTTTCGCGGATATTCCTGGTTTAATATCTGGAGCAGCTGAAGGGATAGGTTTGGGGCATGATTTTTTAAGACATATTCAAAGAACCAAGATACTTATTCATTTAATTGATTCAATTGCAGAAAATCCTATTCATGATTATGAGATAATTGAACAAGAATTAAAACAATATGGCAAAGGTCTTTTAGATAAAGAAAGAATAGTTGTGCTTAGTAAGAAGGAACTTGTAGATGTAAATTATTTGAAAACAATCACAAAAAAGTTAGAAAATTTATCTAAGAAAAAAGTTTTAGTTATTTCTTCATCTTTACGAGAAGGTTTATCCTCATTACTTTCTGAGGTTTGGAATAGGATTTAGTTTTTGGAGATATTTTTTTTAAATTAAAAATACTTGATTTAATTTAGGAAATTAGCCATAAATAATATACCGCCTTTAATAAACTTATGAATTTTTATAGTTGCTTTGATCATCAAGGAAAAATAATAGCCAGGTGCCAGACCATCGAAGATATTGAAGTTCTAAAGAAAATGGGAAGACCGGTAGTGGAAGTAAAAGAAATGAAGAATGAAGAATCTGTGGTCTGTTCATTAACTGGAAGCCCATCTGATTTTAATATGGATTATTAATAAAGAATAAAATATCAAATCATAAAAAAAAGGGCTTTTTGGCCCTTTTTATTTGCATTTTCTGAGGATTAGAATTAATCATCATAAACTAAGCATTCAGGTTCGTCTGGATTGGCATCACAGAACAACTCTAATGCATTTGGATCATGTTTATCTTCAGGATGATGATCCTTGTATTCTTCGAGCTCCTTTAATTCCTCAGTTAAGTGTCTGACCTTTGGAAGATTACCCTGTTCTTTTGCAGAGGCGATTTCCGATTGATCTTTTTTAATGTGTTCGTCAATGGATTTCATTTGCAGTTTTTCGTACTTAAGTAGACATCTATAAGAT
>CACGEL010000057.1 GCA_902572065.1 uncultured Prochlorococcus sp. | reverse complement strand
TTCTAGTTTTTAGCCTGCATTGAATCCCTAATTATTTGAAGTTTACCTTAGAAATTAGTGTACCGAAACAGATTCCTTCTCATTAATAGTTACTTATTGAGAAACCTAGTCTATTACTGACTTCTTTTGAAAAGGGGTTGAAGGTTATTCAAACTTTTTTATAGTTTTATTCAAACTCGCTAACTAAAACCTAGTCATAGCTTGTCGGGGTCACTCTTTAGCTAGGAGAGTAAGGCATTTCAAAGGAGTTAATTAGGAGGAGACTGCTGTCCATTTCTTGTGCGAAACCGCATCCATCTCCTAATCTTTTTCTACGATAGATACGCTGTCAATCTAATCAACTATTGAAGTGCAATTAGTAAGCGTTTCATTTATTTACCAATCAAGCAAATGTAACTACTGTATCCTCCTTTAAATTGTTCACCCTGTTCTTGACATTGTTCCATACTTTTCATCTCAATTTTTTCTAGTGCCTTCCCTTTCCCTCCTTCTTTTAAAATCAACCAATAACTTTCAGCATTAACAGCAGTAGGTAAAGCTAGAGCAGCTAGTAGTGGGAGTAGTAAGCGTTTCAAGAGTTAATTAGTAGTTTTTTGTTTCCAATCTTTAATTAATGGGTTTTCGTATGGATTCAAATCACAGTCCCTATTATGAGTTTCTTGGGGACCTTGGCTGCAAGGGTCTCTATAATTAGGACTAGGATTTTTATCTTGTTCCTTCCATTTTATAAATGCTTTAAGGAAATCTCGTTGAGCATTTGGATTAACAAAAAGGAAAAGAGCTTCTCTTTTCTTACCAGTTTTAGAAACGTAATAAAAGTAGTTGTAGAACTCATTACCCTCGACATCATATTTGTAAGTAATGAACTGATCTAGTTCGATACCACCTTGACCTTCAACCCACATTGCTTTCCCTTGAAATCTTACCCTACATTCGTTTTTTATTTTTCTACACCATGCATCGTGATAGCTTTTTGGTCCATCTTCGAATAATCCTATTGGAAAATCTGCATCGCCAAATTCTGCTTTTACATCTCCAATAAAAATCGAAGAAAATGAAAGTGCAAATATAATAAGAAACTTTCTGATCATTTAAATATGCATTCAAAGGCATCTAGATCGGACCATTCCTTATCAAATCTATCACTTGAAACTAATTTAATACCTGCACTCTCACAACTCTCCATAGAACTCATTGGAATAGATATAATCGACACCCCGCTATATATGTCTTTTCCTGATTTTGATTTTAGGATTAAGTAAACGCCTTCTGCTTTAACTAACTGAGGTTGAAAAATAAACAACGTAAATGCAGCGAGAATAAATTTCTTCATTTTTTTTCAATACATTCGAAGTGTACTTCTTGACCTTCAGTCTTAAATCTATCGCTTGAAATCAGTTTCACACCGACCTCTTCACATCCTGCAAGTGTTTTCATTGGGACAATAAATGAACTAGATGACTCAGCTGTAGTGCCACGATCAGCAATATTTACGAGTAGATAAAAACTTTCAGCTTTAACAGCAGTAGGTAAAGCAAGTGCAGCTAGTAGTGGGAGCAGTAAGCGTTTCATTTAATATCAGTCGTAACCACGTTGTCTATTGATTTTATCCAGTTCGATTCTGTTTTCTAAACTACGCTGTTTTCGTTCCATTTGTTGCATCCGTTGCTGATTCTGAAGCCTTTGAAGATTTCCTCCGCCAGAACCTCCTCCTCCAGAAACATTGGCACCAGTTTTTATCGGATAGCGATAATATTCTTTGGTTCCAGACTGTTCTTCTTTTACTAAACGATCGATTTGAGGACAAAATTCGTCTAGGATATTTTTAGCTTCAACTGAAGCTTCATCCTTTGCTCTTTTCAAATTCTTCCAACCCTTACCATCATTATCCCAATCGGCTGTATAGTCTTCGCAATCTGCTTCTGCCGTCCATTCAACTGTTCCATTTGAATTAGTAATTCGTATATATCTATAGTTGAGGTATCTACCATATTCTCCTCTTACTTCTATCGCAGAAACAGCTAAAGGATTGAAAAGACTTAAACTCCCGTTACTTCTGACAAACTTTCTAGTCCCTTCTCCATATTCGTTTTGTTTCTGACCACCCATCATTTGAACGCAACCCATATAATCTCTAACTTCTTTACAGCGTTTATGGATTTTGTCAGATATCTCAGCATTAACAGCAGTAGGTAAAGCAAGTGCAGCTAG
>CACGEL010000056.1 GCA_902572065.1 uncultured Prochlorococcus sp. | reverse complement strand
ACTCTAAATAAAACAAATACATTGCTTGATTATGGTGGGATCACTGTAAGCAATGCTTTAATACCTAAGGCAGGGACTTCACAAATAAATTTAAATTATGATTCTAAAGGAAATTTGTTTGGATTTTATGGTTATTCTTTTTCAAATTCATTTCAATTAGAAGTAAGTACTGGATCTTTTAATGATGTGAATTTAGTCGACAATAAATATTCAAGTTTTCAAACTACATATTTGAGTAAGAATAATTGGAACCATACAATAGGAGGTAAATTTCTAATTACTAATCCAGAAAATAATGACCTTTTCTGGATGACGTTGAGAACATCCTTTGGGATTAATGATCAAATTAATCAAGGTTACCTAATCACAGAATTGATAAATACTTTTAGATTTAATGATAAATTTGCCTTTAACTTTAGTCCAAAATACTTTTATAGTGAGATGAAAAGTTTTGGAGGGGTTGGAGTTTCAAGTTATATAAATTTATTAGATAATCTGCAGCTTATCCCTGAGATGAATATTTCACTTAACAGTGATTCAGATTTCGCCTCTTCATTAGGTTTAAGATATTCTTATAAACCAGGAAAATCAATTGATTTATATTATTCCAATTCAGCAGGCGTTCAGGATATTGGACAACTCCTTGAAGATAAAAAATATCGATTTGGTATTAGACTAAATTTTTTATACTAAATAATTAAATAATCTAATTTCCCCAAAAAGGATCTGTAGTTAAAGAAACTTTTAATGAGGATTCTTTTCCCTTTTTAATATTATTTATGCAAGCTCTTACAGTTTCTCCATTAACATCTATTTCACATGCCCCACAACTTCCTGTTAGACATCCAGTCGGGATTTCAAGCCCTACCTTTTCAGCAATTGAAAACCAATCATCTCCTTCGGAGGCATATATCTCAATGTTATTTTGCCATGTGATTTTAATTTTTGATTGTTTCAATTTAATAGTGATGAAATATTAAAGTGTTTATTAAATTCATTTGAAAGATTATCAATAATAGATTCTCTTTTCATTTTATAAGATCTTGATTTTTTGTCTGACAATGATAAATTTTTACTTTTTCTAATTAAATTTATATAGAGATCTCTCCATTCATCATTCTCAAAGATTCCGTGAATATATGTACCTGCGATAGTACCTCCTTCACTATTCTCTTTAAACCAGCCAATATCTAAATCTTTAAAAATAGGCTTTAAACTTAAAGTGTCTTGACTAATATCTAATTCAGTTACTCCATTATGAATCTCAAATCCACTGATTTCCGTTAAATTTGGCCAAATTGATTCACAGTTAATTTGTCTTGTTATCTTATTTTTAAGAAAAGTTGTTTTTAAAGGTAGTAATCCAAGCCCCTCAATTGATTGATCTGAATCACCTTTTGACCCTTCTTTAAAAAATGGGTCTTCAAGAATTGTTCCTAACATTTGTAGGCCTCCACAAATTCCAAAAATATTGCCATTATTATTCGAATAATCTTTTATATCTTTTGATAAACCAGACTTTTTAAGAAAGAGTTGATCTTTAATAGTTTGTTTACTTCCAGGGATAATAAGAAAATCAAATTGATTCAATTCTTGGGATTTAATTACCCACTCAATTAATATTGACTCTTCATTTTCTAAAGGATCAAAATCTGAAAAGTTACTTATTGATGGCAATTTTATAATTCCAACCTTTATTTCCGGTTTGGATTTATACGATTTTCTTTCTAATAAATCTAAAGAATCTTCTGGAGGGAATTTATCATCTAACCAAGGAATTATTCCTAAAACAGGAATTTGAGTTCTATTCTCTATCCATTTTTTTCCTTCTTGAAATAATGAAAGATCCCCTCTAAATCTATTTATTAATATGCCTTTAATAAGTTTTTTTTCTTCAGGTTGCATTAACTCAAGGGTACCTATTATTTGAGCAAATACACCTCCCCTTTCAATATCAGTAACCAAAATACAATTTGCCTCTAAGTACTTTGCGATTCTTAAATTAGTAAGGTCCCTATGAATTAAGTTCATCTCTACGGGACTACCGGCTCCTTCAATAATTAAACGACAATTTGGGTTTCGCGAATAAATACAATTTAAACTTTTTTTAATAACTTCCCATCCTGGAATAAACCAATCTTTGTAGTAATCTTTGGCTGTTGTAATACCTATACTTTCACCTAAATGAATGACTTCACTCTTTGAATTGCCTTGAGGCTTTAATAGAATTGGATTCATCTCTGAAGAAGGAATAATCCCGCAAGCAAATGCTTGCAAGGCTTGCGAATATGCCATCTCTCCACCATTCCAATCAACCCATGCATTGTTACTCATGTTTTGTCCCTTAAAAGGTATTGGTTTTTCGCCAAGATTTTTAAGTATTCTGCAAATTGCTGTAACTGTTAATGATTTACCTGCTCCACTAGACGTTCCCAAA
>CACGEL010000055.1 GCA_902572065.1 uncultured Prochlorococcus sp. | reverse complement strand
TAACTAAAGCAATAAAAAAGAAGAAAGTTTTGTATTTTCCTAATTTAGAGGCAGGCAAGCCATCTTTCATCGTAGTTCTTAATGCAGATATTATTAATTCTCTAAATAAAATGATTGCGAGTGACCAAAAAGGTATTATTTCCATTTTGCATAGCCATAATAAAGGGATAAGTATAAATATTTTGTCTGTTAATGGGTCAATAATAGCTCCAAACTTAGTTTTAAGATTTAATTTTTTTGCGTAATATCCATCAAAATAATCAGTTATTCCACCGAGAACAATTAAAACAAAAACAAAGTTAGATTTGTTTATTTCTAAAAATATTATTAGTGGAAATGTTAGAAATAATCGTAATATTGTCAAAATATTTGGAATATTTTCTTTTGTTTTTTTAAATAATTTATTTTTGTTTAACAAAGTTTTTTAATAAATAAATTATATTTTACACTTTTATTATGTTTTAGGTTTTAACAAAATTCTAAAGATTATAAACACTTTTTCTATCTAATAATCATTATATTTTATATTATTAAAAGATTATGGATACTTAAATGCAGCCTCATAGCTTAAAGCTATCTCCTGATTCTGATTTGATTGTTTGTATTAAGGAATTTTCTTTTTCTAATAATCTATATGGTTATGTTTCGGGTGTTGTAGGCAATCTTAGTAAAGCTTGTATTCAGTGTCCTGGTAACCAAGAAATTAGTAAATTTGAAGGTAATCTAGAAATTGTATCCCTTAATGGACATTTTAATAATGGCGATGTCCATATTCATTTAAGTTTCGCTGATGAGGGATGTAATGTTTTTGGAGGACATTTAGAAGAAGGTTCGATTGTTAAAAAAGGAACTGATATCTTATTAGTTTCTTTTGAAAATAATACAATTGATATTTCAAAACAAAATTTAAATGATAATCAATCACGAGTAAAAGCATATATCCTTAGAAATTGTCCTTGGTCAAAAAGAAGCATTAGGTTGCTTGATTCGTTATCTATTCCATATGAGTCAATTTTAATAGAGAATGATCAAGACTTCCAAAAGGTAAATTCCTTAAGCAATCACAATACTTTTCCTCAAATATTTTTAGATGATGTTTTTTTTGGAGGATATGATGAACTTTTAAAACAAGCCAAATATGATTATTTAAAAGAATTTAAATAAGAATGTTTAATTTTCTCGATTTATAATTTTTTCAGAATTTAATTCATCCTCTAACTGCTTTATTAATCTAGAGACAAGATTTTGAAATTCCGGCTGACATCCTTTAAATGCTGCTTTATGCCTAATAGGTTCATTTCTTGTTCTTAAGTCAGTAAGCATTAATTGTAATGCGTCAATCTTTGGGTTTATTTTCATGTTTTTTATTTATTTTTGCATCTTTTAAATAGTTTGCATAGCCTTTTTAAAAGATATTTTCTTATTCTTACTTGAACTTGTTACTTCTATTATTTTATTAATAGATTGTTTATTACTTAAGGAATCTATACAACATTTTGCTACAAGTCTTCTTGGAATAGAGCCTTTAAATTGTGTATCTTCTTTTGTGTAAGCTATGTTTTCAGATCCTATTTTTTCAATTTCCTTTAATCCTCCAGGCCTTATTATCGTCCAATCAAAACTTTGATTTTTTAGGAAATTCTCACCAAATTTTTTCCAGATAAGAATCAAACCAAATAAGTTTAATGGGTGAAACAATTTACCAGTACATAAAGAGCTAACTAATATAACTCTCTTTATTCCTACTCTTTTACAACTCTGTAATTGCCTGTATACACCAAGTGCATCTACCTTTGCAGGTCCAGTTATATCTAATGAAGCTCTTGCTCCAGTAGCAATTATTAATGCATCTACATTTTCTAAAGCCTTATCTAATTCATCTTTATTATCTAAAGAGACTCTAAAGGTCTCAGTATTTTTAAGATTCTCTGTAACTTCTGAGTTTTTCCTGACTATCTGCTTCACTTTTATTCCTTTATTTAATGCTTCTTCCGTTATTCTGTATCCTGTTTTACCTGAGGCCCCGCTAATCGCAATTTTCATAATATTTTATTTTTAGTTTTATTATTATATTAAGTTTTTAAGCCTTTTTACATATAAATTTCTTTTTTCTATTGGGATATAGAGTTCTACACATTAAGCATTTTGTACCATCACAGCCTCTTGCTGTACAATATTCTCTACCGTAAAAGATTATTTGTAAATGCAGTGTGTTCCATTCTGTTATTGGAAATAAATTTTTAAGATCTTTTTCTGTTTGAATTACATTATCTCCCTTTGTTAAACCCCATCTTTGTGATAAACGATGTATGTGTGTATCAACAGGGAAAGATGGAATATTGAATACCTGTGACATTACAACTGAAGCTGTTTTATGGCCAACTCCAGGTAGTGATTCAAGTTCTTTGAATGTATTTGGGACTTGACTATGAAATTTTTCAATTAGTAATTTTGATAAGAGGTAAATATTTTTAGATTTTTGGTTAGAAAGACCTA
>CACGEL010000054.1 GCA_902572065.1 uncultured Prochlorococcus sp. | reverse complement strand
AATGAAAGAGGCAGCAAAAATGGCTCAGGATTGGGGATATGATGAAATCAATTTCAATGTTGGATGTCCAAGTCCAAGAGTTTGTTCCGGAAACTTTGGTGCTTCTCTTATGAAAGAACCCACTAAAGTAGCTAAATGTATAGAGTCTTTAAAAAATAATTGTACTTTACCCGTTACAATCAAACATAGAATTGGTGTTGATCAAGAAGATAGTTTTGATAAATTAAATAGCTTTGTGAAAGAAGTTGCAAATGCTGGAGCAGACCGATTTACCGTTCATGCAAGAAAAGCAATCTTAAAAGGCTTAAACCCTAAACAAAATAGAACCATTCCACCACTCAAATATGATGTAGTTCGAAAATTAAAAAAAATTAATCCTGAACTACTTATAGAGGTAAATGGTGGTTTTACAAATATTGATCAATGCATAAATGCATTAAACGATTTCGATGGTGTAATGATAGGAAGATCAGCTTACAAACATCCTTTATTATGGTCTGAAATTGATCAAAAAATATATAAAGAAAATACTGAAACCAAAAGTGCTTCGCAAATAATATTTTCGTTAATTCCCTATATTGAAAATCATTTAAAAAATGAAGGAAAAACTTGGGATATATGTAAACATCTTATAAATCTAGTTGAAAATATACCAAAAGCAAAAATGTGGAGAAATACAATTTCTACTAAATCAATCAAAAAAGAATTAAGTATTGATTACTTAATCAAAGTGACATCAGAACTTCAAGAAATGGGTTATTAGTTACTTTCCTGAGAAATTTCCGAATTACTTACTACGCTTCTTTTTCTTCTACTTCTTCCATTTTCAAATTCAGAGTTTTCGGAAGAGTTGCCGTAACTTCTATCTTCCCATCCTTCTGCTCCTGAAGATTTATTAGCATACGTTGAGGAAGGTTCAGAATAGCCGCCATTACCGCCGCCACCGTAACCGCCGCCTCTTCTTGGGCCGCCGCCGCCGCCTCTTGGCTCAGCTTTATTAATTCTTAAGGGCCTTCCCATAAGCTCTGTTCCTTGCAGCCCTTCAATAGCGGTTGATTCAATTGATTCATCTGCCATTTCAACAAAAGCAAATCCTCTTTTTCTACCTGTATCTCTCTCTAAAGGAAGAGAGCAATTCATAACTTCACCAAAAGGTGTAAATAACTCTACAATGTCTTCTCGCTCTGCGCGAAAAGGCAAGTTGCCAACAAAAATACTCACTTGAAACTCAACTTTAAAATAATAACCAAGATAAAAACTACTAATTAATAAATAAGCAGCCTAAATACAATACTATATTATTCTACTTCACTACATCCCATGTTGTAGAAAATTAATTGATATTTAGATTAACAATTTTTTCTTCCATTCATTTACCTCTAGTTTTACTTGATCAAAGCCTGTACCACCTAAACTTTTTCTAGACTTAACTACATTCATAGGATTGATATTATCGAAAATATCCTCTTTAAATTCATGATGAAATTGTTGAAATTCTTCCAAGTTTAAATCTTTAAATAAAATATCTTTTGTTAAACAATACTTCACAATATCTCCAACTATTTGATAGGCGTTTCTAAAAGGAACTTTCTTACCTACTAAATAATCTGCTAAATCAGTTGCATTAGAAAAATCATTATTCACAGAATCCATTAACTTTTCAACATTAAACTCTATACCTTCATTTAATAAAATAGTCATAGCTTTCAAACATGCAGAAATAGTATCTACTGTGTCAAAAATTGGCTCTTTATCTTCTTGAAAATCCTTATTGTATGAGAGAGGTATACCTTTAATCATCGTTAATAATGCATGAAGATTTCCATAAACTCGGCCAGTTTTACCCCTTATTAATTCTGGAACATCAGGATTTTTTTTCTGAGGCATCAAGCTACTGCCTGTAGCACACTTATCTGTTAATTTTGCAAAAGAAAATTCATCAGTAACCCATAAAATGATTTCTTCAGAAATTCTACTTAAGTGTGACATTATTAATGCAGCGGTTGAGACAAATTCAATACAAAAATCTCTGTCACTTACCGCGTCAATACTATTTTTATAGATATTTTCAAATCCTAATTCTTCAGCGGTAAAGTATCTATCTATTTTTATTTTTGTACCTGCTAAAGCTGCTGCACCTAAAGGAGAAATGTTAACCCTAGTTCTAACTTCTTTCAACCTTTCACGATCTCTTTGAAACATCTCAACATATGCTAAAAGATGATGAGCCAATGATAATGGTTGTGCTCTTTGCATATGAGTGTAGCCAGGAATTAAGGTATAAATATTAGATTCAGCAATAGAGAGTAAAGAGTTTTGCAATTCAACAAGTAAAATATCAATAAGATCAATTTTTTTTCTTAACCAAAGTCTTATATCTGTTCCTACTTGATCATTTCTACTCCTACCAGTATGTAATTTTTTCCCAGTTTCACCAATTAAATTAATAAGCTTTTCTTCAATACTATAATGAATATCCTCTGATGGAGGTCCAGGAGAAAATTTACCTTCAATAAAATCTTGTTTTATAGACTCTAAACCCTCAATAATTTTTAGTGACTCTTTTGTGGACAAAACTTTTGTTTTACCTAGCATTTTTGCATGAGCAATAGAACAATCTA
>CACGEL010000053.1 GCA_902572065.1 uncultured Prochlorococcus sp. | reverse complement strand
TATAGTTGCGCTCCCTAAATAACTTGAAACGGTATCCTTTCCAAGATATTGTCCATAAGAATGAAATTGGTATAGGCCAGTCCTTTTGGGATTAAATACTTTGAATACAATTGCGTAACTATCTTTATTACTAGGAATTGGATTATAAGGAAAAATATCTAGTGAAGTATTGTCTTCGTTGAGTTCAATATCAGCAGGTATATCTTTAATACATTTGGTACGAGTTTCAAAGCCACCTATCTTTACTTGGCAAAGACTTATTTTATCTTCTTTAAGAGTTGATTTGAAAGTTTTTGGTATTTTCATGGTTAGTTTTATGAGTCCTTCTTTTCTATCAGAGGGTCTAAAGAAGAAAAAAATTGTATTCCTAGCTCTCCTTTCATTATTTCTTTGAAGCCATTTTAACCTTCTATAACCTGAATCTTGATCCCATTGAAACTCTAATCCTGCATTAACTTTATTGAGATCTAAAAGTGGAATTGAAAATAAGAATAGTGTAAGTAATAAGAATTTAAAATTTTTAGATTTATTAAAAAATTTTTTTTTGTATTTATTCTTCATTGTCAATGTCATTGTCTTTTAATAATAAATGATTAGGTTTGCTTTAATTAATAGTTTACATTAAACCTTTTTTAAAAGATTAACTTCTATCGGTCCTTAAATTTGAGGCGCCCCTCAAGTAGGGATGATTAATTGAGGAGCTAGTTGGTAAAATGACTAATGCCATTAATCTAATGCAAAAATTCACATCATTAGGAAGATACATTTGTTGGCAATCTAATAATGCAACCGAGTCAAATCCAAAACGTTTCCTTGCAACAGAAGCTGGAAAGCATGCGTCTAAGTCTTTAGTAACAGTGAAAGTTATTGATAAAATTTTTTTTGGATCCAAACTATTTCGCGAAATTAATTCATCTATAAGCTCAACTACTGAATTCTCAATCTCATTTGATGTATTTCCACTTGAAGTTGTAGCTCCTCTGATAGCAGTAACATTTTGACTGTAAAGATAATCCTTGCTCATATTTAAATTTAAGGTTTATATAACCAAAGAATTTTATTGGCTGAATTTACTTCAAAAAATATATTGTGAATAATCTTCTCAATGATTTTACTTCCAGGTATTAGCCCTAGTATTTTCTTTTTTTTCTTACCAAAAGTTACTGGTTGTAATTTTGGATCGATTTTCACCATTTCTGCTGCAAGTTCTCTCGCGACAAATTCATCACCAATCTCATCAATTAAACCAAGTTCTTTAGCTTTGGTTCCAGTGAAGATTCTTCCATCAGCAAACTTCTTTACATCTTCTACGGGTAAATTTCTGCCTTCTGCTACAGCCTCAGTAAATTGTTTGTAACTTTCATCTATTAATTGCTGCAAGAGTTCTCTACCTTCATCACTTAAAGGCTTGTCGGGTGAAAGAATATCTTTATAAATTCCACTTTTTACCGTCTCAAACTTGATACCGATTTTATTCAAGAGCTCAGATAAGTTATTTCCTCTTATTATTACACCAATTGAGCCTGTAATTGTTCCTGGGTTAGCTACAATTTTGTCTGAAGCCACGCCGATGTAAACTCCACCAGAAGCAGATATGTTTCCAAAACTAGCAATCACTTTACATCCTTTCTCTTTTAGTCTTTTAATAGCAGAGTATATTTCTTGGCTATCACCAACGGTTCCTCCAGGAGAGTCGATTCTTAGGATTAATGCTGGAAATTCTCTATCTTCAATTTGTTTTAAAGCTTTGATGACAGAAACTCTTGTTGAACTTGTGATTGGCTCATCAATTACTATACGAGCCATTCTTTTTTTTGACTTTCGTCTAAAAGGCCAAATCATTTTTTTAAGGTACAAATCATAAATCTACTCTAAAAAGACTATCAGCAGAGCAAATGAATTCAATCCTAAATTGGTTTTTAATGATACTCCCTTTTGCACTATGGGGGACTTCAATGGCAGCTATGACCCCTTTGGTATCTAGTGCTGGACCTGATTTTGTTGCGTCATTAAGATTACTTCCTGCGGGAATTCTTGTTCTTATTACAACATATTTATTTAAAAGAGATTTAAAAATTTATATTTGTGATTTGAAATGGTTCTTAGTTTTTACCATTGTAGATGCAACGTTTTTTCAATTATTTTTAACATATGGGATTTCAGAAACAGGTGCTGGGCTAGGTTCTGTTTTAATTGATTCTCAACCCTTGCTGGTAGCACTCTTAGCAAGAGCTATTTTCGGTAATTTAATCAATCCAATTGGATGGTTAGGGTTGCTTTTTGGGTTGGGTGGAATAATTCTTTTAGGAGTTCCAAAAGAACTATTGCAAAATTTGTGGTTGATGTCTGATAAGAATATTAGTGATATTACATTTAATATTGGAGAACTTTGGATGCTTGGAGCATCTCTAGCCATGGCATTAGGAACAATTTTAATAAGATTCACATGTACGAAAAGTGATCCAGTTGCAGTAACAGGATGGCATATGGTTTTAGGTAGTTTCCCCCTTATTATCAAACATTGCTTGCAAACAAATTTTCAATTGGTACCAAATTGGTCAATATTTGATTGGGGACTGATGTCATTTGCAAGTATCTTTGGAGGCGCTTTGGCATATGGATTGTTTTTCTATTTTGCAAATAATAAAGAA
>CACGEL010000052.1 GCA_902572065.1 uncultured Prochlorococcus sp. | reverse complement strand
TTTAATAAATATTTTCCGAGTTGAATTCTTTATTTTTCCAATATAATTGCTTTTTATTTAATAATCTAAATCTATTCTTTAATTGATTTATATTATTTCTACGGATTGAGAGATCAAAATTATAAAATTCTAATTCAATATTAGATATATTAAATAAATACATATCAGAATATTGATTAATAAATTCAGCTAAACTATTTGGATTTAAATCAAATTTAATTACAAAAGGATTAGGATGTTTAATTATATTATTATTAAAAGATAAGTATTTAAATGTATCTTCAGTCATAAATTTTTTAATTAGGTTTTTCTTAAATAATTCTGAATTGATTTCATATGAGAGGTTTAATAAAAAATGCCTAAATGCTTTATCAATATTTTCAAAGAAATTTATGTTTTCTCTAGATATCAAAACATCATTGACTGGATTAATGAAGTTTTCATGATGATTTGATTTATTAGGTACTGTTTCTTCTATTATTTCAAGAACAGTATTCACAATATGTTTTTCATAATTATCATTTTTAATAATATTTTGATTAGGAAAAGAATTCAAAGAACCACTTTCATCTAAATTTATAGATGAATAATCATCTTCACGAAGAAGCTCATAATATTCGTATGAATTTGTATTATTATTAAAATGAAATTCAAAAGATTCTTTATTAATTAATTCATTCTCATATTCAAAATCAACTGATTGATGTTCATTAAATCCAAGCAATTCTTTTAAAGCTTTACCATTTACAAACTGTTTTGGGGGATCACTAAAATCTCCTAGCATTAATTGTTCAATTGTTAATAAAGGCAGTTTTGAATATATTAGAAGTCTAATATTTTGATTTAAAAAGTTAATTAATTCTCTTTTATTTAATGATTTATCATTAATAGACAAGTCAGAATAAAGGGCAAAAATACCTTTTTCAGTTGAGGGAAGAATAGATTTTCTAACAATATTAAAATAAATCTCATATTCTTTATAAATATTTTTTATTAATATATTTTTTTGAACCTCAGCCCTCTTAAGCTGAATTGTTACTTCTTTTGAGTTTCTTCGTTTAAAACTATTATTCAAATTTTTAGTTTGACTTTAAAGAAGCGACTTCATCGGCAAAGTCCATTTCATTTTTTTCAATCCCCTCTCCTAATGTATATCTTGTAAAACGTCTAACTTTGATATTTTCACCAATTTTAGCTGCAGCCTGTTTTACTAATTCCTCTACTGTAAGCGAGCTATCTTTTATATAAGGTTGAGAAAGTAAAACTAATTCATTTAATCTTTTAGCAATTCTTCCTTCAACAATTCTTTCTTTAATATTATCTGGCTTACCAGATAAATCATCTCTACCCATTTCTATTCCTTTTTCTTTTTCTACAACATCCCGAGGTATTTCATCAATGGATACATATTCTACATTTGGACATGCTGCTACTTGCATTGATACATCCTTTAAAAGAGACTGAAAGATATCTCCTCTAGCAACGAAATCAGTTTCACAATTTAGTTCTAAAAGAACTCCCACTCTTGCCCCAGTATGAATATAACTACCGATAGAACCCTCTGCAGCAACCCTTCCAGATTTCTTCTCAGCACTTGCAATACCTTTTTTCCTTAACCATTCTAAAGCTTTTTCTAAATTTCCATCTGCCTCATTTAAAGCCTTTTTGCAATCCATCATTCCGGCTCCAGTCTTATCTCTAAGATCCTTAACAAGTTTTGCTGTAATGTTTCCCATTTTTAAAAGATAAAAATTTTTTTTATTGAAAGTTGAAATTAAGATTAATTTTTTCTTTGCTCGTTCGAACCTTTTCTTCCCTCATTAATTGCATCTGCAAGTCGGCCTAAAATAAGTTGAACAGATCT
Source organism: uncultured Prochlorococcus sp. (assembly GCA_902572065.1). The sequence continues at coordinate 808 of CACGEL010000052.1, read as the reverse complement.
AACTGCATCATCATTGCATGGAATAGGAACTTCACACAAATCTGGATCACAATTAGTATCTAACATTGATACTAAAGAAATATCTAATTTCCTAGCTTCAAGAACAGCATTTGATTCTCGTCTTTGATCTACTAGGACGACTACGTCAGGTAATCTTCTCATACCTTTAAGACCCCCTAAATATTTTTGCAATCGTTCTAGTTCTCTTCTAAGAACAGCTGCTTCCTTTTTAGGTCTCATAGCGATAGCACCACTACTTTCCATTCTCTCAAGATCTTTCAATCTTTCTATCCTTGCTTTCATGGTAGTCCAATTAGTGAGCATTCCTCCTAACCACCTCTGATTTACATATGCAGCCCCACATCTAACAGCTTCTTGAGCTACTACATCAGAAGCTTGCTTCTTTGTTCCTACGAAAAGAAATCTTTTCCCGCTCTTTGCAGCATTTCTGGTCCACTTATATGCATTATTCATACACAAAGCTGTTTTTACAAGGTCAATAATATGTACACCGTTCCTTGCACAATATATATATCTAGACATTTTTGGATTCCAACGTCTAGTTTGATGCCCAAAATGAGCACCAGCTTCCATCATTTCAGATAGTGATACAACAGCCATGTTTAAAAAGTTTCGGGTTAGCCTCCATCTGACGGGAAATTTAGATATTTAAATCACCCGAAACAGTCAGATGTGTGGTTTTTGGTTTTAATAACTATAGCAAATAATCAGTATGCCTTAAAGAATTATTATTGAAATTAATCTTTTATAAGTCAGATAAATCTCCTCAGCTCTCTAACATAAATCA
>CACGEL010000051.1 GCA_902572065.1 uncultured Prochlorococcus sp. | reverse complement strand
TAAAACATTTTTAAATTGACTGATCTAAATTTTGTTCAAAATAAGGGTTGCAACTATTTTTTGAAACACCTGCAGACCAACCAATAAATGCCGAGATAAATACAACGACAATTATAGGTAATAAAGCTTGCTGGGTATTTTCAAGAATTAACCATTCCTTCCAACTTCTAATGAATCTATCTCTTTTAAATTTTCGTTTTTCTATTTCTTCAGCTCTCGCTTTTTTAGCAAAAGACTTTTTTACCCACTTTTCAAAAGGTAGCTTTTTTGTTATTGCCATCTTTCTCTCAACTTCTAATAATTGTCCTGAGGTAAGCTGAGGATGAAAAGTGCTTATAAGTTCTAGCGTCTTCAGAAACATTTCTACACTTGCATCTTTTATTAGCTTTTGATCTTGACTTAAATCAGACCAATCAATTTCGGGATAAAACCGATTTCTATTAGGCTGAATTTGCTCTTCTGACATTTGTCCAGGTTCTCTTAACCATCTATTAGTATTTTCATCAAACCTTCTCCAATATAAAAATGGATTAATAAAAATTGTTTTGCCTGCAATTTTGACAACATCTTGTTGTAAGTGTTTGCTAATTTTATTATCAGGCCTTTTCGATTTAACCAAATTCTTAAATTTGTTCTCTACTTAAAGATTATCTTTATTTAAAAAGTTTTCCAGGAATATCAAATAATATTATTTGTTTAGTATCATTAATTCATTTTTGACAATCGCCACCGCTTTTTTAAATAATTACAATATTCACATTTTAAGGCTGGTGGAGGAAACTCATTAGATCTGAGTAGCTTTACTGTTTGAATAACTTTTTCTTCTACCCATGTTGAAGAGCAATCTAACTTAATAAAATGCACATCAAATTTTAACTGATTATTAAAAAACCTTTCATTCTTTTTCCCATTGAAATAAAGAAGATAAGCTTCATCTGCAACTTTGAAACCATTTTTTCTAAATAACCACTGATACATTTCTAATTGTCTTTTATATGCTTTTGCATAATCATATTTATTAAAAGTTTCAACCCAATCAAAATTATTTCTTGATGTTGCTTTTACATCAACGATAATAAGCTCTCCATTCTTTTTTTGCCAAACATCATCCACCGCGCCACCAAAATCATAATTATGCTGCAAGGATTTATATCTTATACCTTTAAAATTACTTCTCCAAATATCCATATCTTTATGCTTAAAAGGTACAGCTTCAATATTATGCTCAATAAATAACGGATGAGGCTCCTTTATATCGCGATAATAATCAAACTCATTTTTACACAAATTATCTACGGCAATATTTAAAGTAAAGGGCAAAGAAGGAGGTTTTATTTTATGCTTTTTATCTAAAACGCAACATCTAGGGCAATTAAGATATTTTTCTACAGTAGACCTACTTAATTTAATAACTTCATCCATAATTATTTTGTAAGTAATTTAAAAATTTTAAGATTATACAATTATTTTTTAATTTATTATCATATAAGAATACTAGTTTGTGATGTCTGAAATTAGAGTACTTATTATTAAGGTATTACGCCTTTTGATTTTAAAAATAAGGAAACCTTTTTTTAAATCTTATCAAAAACATTATATAAATAAAAAGCATATTTTAGAATATCAACCGATTTTTGTTATTGGGGCTAACAGAAGTGGTACTGGTGTATGTACAAAGTTACTAGAAGGCCACCCTCTTATACTAGAAACTTCTATTGATAAAGATATCCAAATTGATTTCAATTCGAAAAAATTAGTAGATGGTCATTCACCAGGATTTTCAGAATCCATGCATTTATTAGAGGGATTAAATATAGATGGTTTTAACAAAATAAAGGATAAAGCGTTGTGGGGTCACCCTACAAATATTTCTTACTTTTATAAGGATAAATATCAGGAAAATATTGATATCTCACTACTGATTTCTGCAGTAGAAAAAGCAGAATTATTAGGAAAACGAGCTATCATCAAGGATCAAATAAATACACTTAGAATCAAAATGTTAGTAGATATTTTTCCAAAAGCTAAATTTATATATATAAAAAGAGATTTAAAAAGCTTTATGACTTCAAATGCCCATAAGTGGTATGGATCTAATGTTACAACAGATGAGCTTAATAAAATCATTGTCCATTGGACTATGACTAATATAGTTTGCGCCTTGGAATTAGAACAATTTGAATCAAATAGATTTATAGAGATAGATTATTCAAATATTACAAATGCTGATAATCTGGATTTGGTTAAAAAAAATTTAATGTCAATACTTGATTTTCTTGACTTAAATCAAGTTGACTTAGATTACTCAATATTAAATAATTCTCAGAAATTTAGACAAAAACAAGCAGCCTTTTTTCATGAAGCTGTTAATAAGGCTTACTCTCAATTCTCTAGAGTTTTAACTAACTTAACTTAAATCATTCTTATTAAAAATATTTAATTATAGACTGATTTTAATATTATTAAATTATTTATTATTTCTATTAAGCCATACTTTCATCTTATCATCTGTAATTTCTTTTCTATCAATATCTGTAAATAAAAGACCTGCTTTATTTAACTTGTATCTATGTATTAGCTCTTTTACTATTTCAGCACATAGAATAGGTTTCCTTCCAATGGCAGTTTCTGCAGCAAGAACTATTCCTGTTGCACCCATCTCTAAAGTTCCCACAATATCATTTAATTCTGCGCGAGTAGGTATATCGCCTTTTATTAAACTTTCTAATACATTTGTAGCGATATAACAGGGGGTCGAATTATTGATAGCAACTTGAATAATAGATCT
>CACGEL010000050.1 GCA_902572065.1 uncultured Prochlorococcus sp. | reverse complement strand
TATTAGAAAAAAATTTATTAGAGAAAGAGATTTAAACTTTTTTGAAAAATAATAATTTGAATTACAAGTTTCCAGAGTTTGATAGGCAGCCTTTGTTCTTTTATTTAATTACTAGTTTTACTTTTTTATTAATATTAATTAGATTAATTTTTTTGCAATTATTAAATTATGAAAATTATAAAAAAATGTCTGATGACAATAGAATTAGGCTAATAGCAACTCAACCAATAAGAGGTCGTATACTTGATAAAAATGGATTTATTTTGGCAGATAGCCGGTTAAAATACTCTTTAATAATCAAGCCTCAATATGTTGATGAGATTGCATGGCAGAAATATAAATCAAAGATTTCAAAATTATTAAATATCTCATCTGAATCCCTTCAAAAGAAATATTCTGATGGTTTAAAAAATAGAAATTTTTCCATAACTCTTTTAGATGATTTAAAAGTAGATCAAGTTATCAAATTCAAAGAAAATGAAAATATCTTAAGTGGTTTAGAAATTGCATCAAAAATTATTAGAAATTATCCTTATAAAAATATTGCTTCTCATGTGATTGGTTATACGCAACCTATTACAGACTCAGAATTTAGTATTTTGTCTAAAAGGGGATATAAATTTAATGATTCAATAGGAAGAACTGGGATTGAATTTGTTTTTGAGGATCATATAAGAGGGGAATGGGGAGGAGAAATGATTGAAGTAAATTCTTTGGGCACATTTATAAAATCTTTAGGTATTAAACCATCAAAACAAGGCAATGATGTGGAATTAACAATTGATATGAATTTACAATTAGTTGCTGAGGAAGTACTTAAAGACAAAAAGGGAGGAGCCATAATAGTTATGGATCCGAGAGATGGTGCAATTAGAGCAATGGCTAGCAAACCAACTTTTGATTTAAATTTTTTTTCAAAAGATTTCAAGCCTCAAAAAGAATATGATTCATTATTTAATTCACCTACTAAACCATTATTTAATAGAGCTTTAAATGCATATGATCCAGGCAGCGTTTGGAAAATTGTTACAGCAATCGCTGGTTTAGAAAGTGGAAGTTTCCCTCCTGACACTTTGTTAGAAACTCAGCCTTGTATTATATATGGAAGCCAATGTTTTAGAGAACATAATGACTTAGGGTTCGGAACAATAGGATATGAAGATGCTTTGCGCGTTTCAAGTAATACTTTTTTTTATCAGATTGGCTATGAAGTGGGGGTAGATGCAATTTATGATGTTTCCAAAAAGCTTGGCTTTGCTTCCTTATCTGGAATCGAAATTTCTGAACAAGAAAATATAGGTTTAGTAGCTAGTAGTCAATGGGCTAAAGAAGGAAGAGGGTGGGGTGAACCAGGAAAAACCCCTTGGCTTCCAGAAGATATCGCGAGTATGTCTATTGGTCAATTTGTTGTTCAAGTGACGCCTATACAAATAGCTCGTGCATATGCTGCAATTGCAAATGGCGGTTATTTAGTAACCCCTCACTTATCTAAACAAGAAGGTCAAAGCTTTTCTAATCAAAAGCCAATAAAAATTGATATAGATCCAATTAATATTCAGTTAGTAAAAAATGGATTAAGAAAAGTAGTTGAATCTGGAACAGGAGTTTCTATTAATTATGGAGTTTCTAATTTGCCTCCAGTTTCTGGTAAAACAGGCACTGCTGAAGATGGTGAAGGAGGTTCAGATCATGCATGGTTTGTTTGTTTTACCCCCTCTGATAAAAGTGAGTTACTTATAGTTGCTTTCGCACAAAATACACCAGGCGGAGGATCTGTACATGCGTTGCCTATGGCTAGGGAAATTTTAAAAGTTTGGAATAAAAATAAATAGATATTATGATTTGAAGTTTTTTAAAAAGGGTAGTTAAATTTTTAATTTTTTCATTTGAGATAATCTTTGAATAATATCTTCAACTGTTTTTATATCTACTGGTTTACTAAATGATGATAATAGTTGTCTTCCTAATACTTGACTTCCTAAATGAACTAGCTGGATTCGTAATGAAGTTAATAACTCTAATCCAACGCCACCAGAAAAAGTTGCAATTGCAATGGGTTGACCATTAAATAAATTTCTAAAATCATCTCCTGATACTGAGAGCCAAGCTATGAAGTTTGTAAGAATGGGAGGAATTGATCCATTATATTCAGGTGCACATATTATCCATTTTTCTATAGAGAAAAGCTTTTTTTTAATTTCTTTTATTTCAACAGGAATATTTTCTTTAGAATGAATTCGCGGATTAAATAATGGAATATCAATAGTCGTGAGGTCTAATATTTCAGCTTTTATGTTAATTTCATTGCTTTTTTCAAGAAATTTTTGTGAAAGTTCTAAATTTTTACCACAACTAGCCGAAATGATTATTAGATCTTTTGAGTCAGTCATAAATACAATTAATTTAGTTTAATAGTTGGCTCCACTTTTTCTGTGATGAACAGCAGTTAGACAATCAGATTTTAATACATTGCCGTGTACAACCTCAGCATATATTACCCAATGATCTCCACATTCCATTCTCTCTTTCACATAAGCATCCAACCAAGCTAAAGACTCAGGAATTATAATTTGTTCATTAGGAGTCAATTCAATATCTAATCCTTCAAATCTATCTTCTCCTGGTGCAAAAGGTTTTGTGAATCGTTTCAAAGGTTCTTTAAAATTCTTTTCACTTAAAATATTTAAAGCAAATGAATCTCCAATTTGAAGGAGAGACTCTACCGATCTATCTTTTGCTACTGCAATACTTAATCCTGGCGGAGAAAAACTTGCTTGACTAACCCAAGATGCAAGCATAGCTCCTTTGATATTATTCTCATCTTTTCCTTTAGAGGTAGTTAGAACACAAAGTGAGCCAATTACTCTTCCAAGAGCTTGTAATTTTGGATCCGTTTTACTTGTAATCATTCCGGTATCTGATTTTCTAGGTTTTTTCTTGGCTTTTTTTAGAATTTTTCTTCCAAAGTGAGTTCCTATTTCTTCTAGC
>CACGEL010000049.1 GCA_902572065.1 uncultured Prochlorococcus sp. | reverse complement strand
AAGTAAGAGTTGCTGAATAAATAATTGGTAATAAGAAAGACATTAAAATTTATCTTTTTGATTATTTAAATTATATGATAGCTCGAAAAAAATTAATTGAGCTATTTTAATGATACAAATTCTACTGGTTAACAAATAAATTCAGAGAATTATATAATTATTATAAAATATAAAAACTTTACTAATGTTTTTGAGGGATTTAGCAAAAATAAAATCAAAAAAATTGTCTATTAAGATATTATTATTTTTTTCATATTTAACAATTATTTTAATCAACAAATCAAACGTAATATCTCAGCCTATTAAAAATAAAAATCTTGATAAAGAATCTAAAATTTCAAATATATCTTTCATAACAAAAGCCGTAAAAAAAACAGGCGGTTCTGTAGTAACTATTGACACTAAAAAATTTGTTGAGAATAAACAATTTTCTAGAAATTCAAGAATTTTCTTAGACCCATATTTTGAAAGATTTTTTGGCTTAGAAATAACTCCTGAAAATCAACCAAGAATAGAACAAAGTCAAGGAAGCGGTTTTATATTCGAAGATGGTCTTGTTATGACTAATGCTCATGTTGTTAATGGATCTGAAAACTTAGTTGTTGGCTTATCAAATGGGTCAAAATATAAAGGAAAGTTAATAGGACAAGATTTACTAACTGATTTAGCTGTTATTAAGCTGGAAGGTAAAGGGCCTTGGCCAAAAGCAATATTAGGTGATTCAACCAAAATAGAAGTTGGTGATTGGGCAATAGCTGTTGGTAATCCTTTTGGATTAGAAAATACAGTGACTCTTGGAATAATTAGTAATTTAAAAAGGAATGTCTCCCAGCTAGGCATATATGATAAAAAACTTGAATTAATTCAGACAGACGCAGCAATAAACCCTGGCAATTCTGGGGGGCCATTATTAAATAGTGAGGGAGAGGTAATTGGAATAAATACTCTGATTAGATCCGGTCCTGGGGCAGGCTTAAGTTTTGCAATTCCAATCAACAAAGCGAAAAATATAGCTTCACAACTAATCAAAAACGGGAGAGTTATACACCCTATGATTGGTATTAACTTAGTAGAAGAAACTTTCTTTAATAGTGATAAAAGTATTGTAAAAGTAGGTTATGTTGTTCCAAATAGCCCTGCTGAAAAAAGTGGGATATTTATCAATGACATAATTTTAAAAGTGGGTAAAAAAGATATTAATAATTCATCAGATGTTGTCAATGAAATAAGTAAAAATGGAGTAAATAAATCTATCAATATAATTTTAAAAAGAAAAAATAAAATAATTAAATTACAAGTTAACCCCACTGACATTAATAATTTATCAAAAAAATAAATTTTTAAACTTCGTCATTTCTAAGAATTTCTACACATTTGGAGATGCAAATCCCATCATCAATATCACAACTTGAAATACATTCAAAATAACTTTCTACTGGATCAGAAGAAAAATAATTACTTTCGTTTAAATCATACTTTTTCATACTTTTTATAAATAAAATAAATGCGTAGTAATTACATTAAACAAATGAAAGCAGTATGTAAAGATAAATAAGTGATCTTGCCTAGAGGATTGTAAAGTTTTCTAAAACTATGATTCATAACTTAAGAAATTAAAAACAAAACCTAATAAGAATTTTTATATAGTTATTTTTTAATCATTTTTTTCTCTAAAAAATATTCATAGTTACCATTAAAAGATAATAATTGAGAATCCTTAATTTCAATAATTCTATTTGCGACTTTAGAAATAAAATACCTATCATGCGAAATTATAAATACTGTCCCTTTATAATTATTAATTGCAAGTTCTAAATTCTCTTTAGATTGAATATCTAAATGATTAGTAGGTTCATCAAGGAGTAAAAAATTACTCGGAGTTATAATCATCAAAGCCAATGCTAATCTTGCCTTTTCGCCACCACTAAGTTGTTTAACATATTTAAAAACAGCATTATTGTAAAATCCAAAACCCCCTAAGAATGTCCTTACTTTTTCTTGAGACCATTCTGGTACTTTTGAATATATTAAATCAATAACCTGTTTTTCATCAGAAAGTGCTTCAGCCTGATTCTGCTCATAATAACTTGTAATTATATTGTGTTTACCTAGATTTATCTCACCTATCTCAGGTTCTATTTTTTTCATAATCAACTTAAGCAAAGTAGATTTACCGCATCCATTAGGACCTAAAATTGCTATTTTTTCTCCAGCAGAAACCCTTAAATTTACATCAAATAAAATTATTTTTTCTTCAAAGCTATGAGATAAATTCTTAATTTGAAGAACTAATTTACCAGAGCGAGGACAATCTGGGAAATTAAATGCAGGAGTTTTTTGTCTTGCAATAGGTGCATCAATTTTTGAGATCTTTTTTAATTGTTTCTCCCTACTTTTAGCTTGAGTACTCCTTGTTGCACTAGCGCGAAATCTTTCAATATACTTCCTTTGTATTTCAATCTCTTTTTGCTGCAACTGAAAAGCTTTATTTTGAGATTCCTCATTTAAAGATTTCTGCTGAACAAAAAAAGAATAATTTCCATTATATGTCTCTGAAATTCCTCTTTCTATAAAAATAATTTTTTTACATAATTTATCTAGGAAATATCTATCATGACTAATTAACATAATTGCTATTTTTAAAGAGATTAAATACTCCTCTAACCAATAAATTGTTTCCAAATCTAAATGATTGGTTGGCTCATCAAGTAAAAGCAAATCAGGTTTTTGCAAAATAATTTTTCCTAGAGCTACTTTCATCTGCCAACCACCAGAGAAATTACCTACTAATTTTTCAGCATCTTCCTGAGAAAAGCCTAGTTTTGGAAGTATCTTCTGTACTTCTGCCTGCATTTGATAGCCACCTAAAGCTTCAAACTTTTCTTGATAAATTGCAAGTTGATTTACAAGGTTATTGAGTTTTTCAGAATCCCTACTAGCCTCTGAAGATTTCATTTCATTTTCAATCTCTAAAAGTTTTTTAGAAACTAATTGAATATCTTTAAAAGAACTTTCTAATTCCTCTCTTACTGTTAGATTTAAATCACAATCCAATTCC
>CACGEL010000048.1 GCA_902572065.1 uncultured Prochlorococcus sp. | reverse complement strand
AAAGTCAATAACATATCCTTTTGTTAACCTATCTATTCCATTACCTAATGTTCCACCTAATATAAAACTATAACTAAATAAATAACTTTTATTTATTATTTTCTTATTTAAAATAATAAATATTATTATTAAAGAAGCTATTATACTAACTAGAGATAAAAATATTCTGCTACCGCTAAACAAGTTAAATGCTGCACCATAGTTTTTTACATAAGCCAGACTAAAAATTATAAAGTTTTTATTTATTAATGATTTACTATATAAACTGATTATAGATTTGGCTATTTGGTCTGTTATAAGTATTATTATAGATAATAATATAAAATATAATCTATTATATATAATATTTATCATTACTCTTTGAAATTATAGTTATTGATAAGCTTAGTTAATAATGTTATAGGTGTAAGCATTAATAAATGATAACCAATTTTACTTACTGAATACTTTGAAATATTATATAATAATATTTGTGGTTGTTTTAAAATTAATATTACAATTAATGTATAAATAATGCCCATAATATGCATACTACATACTCCTAATATTCCGTATTTTAATAGATCATAATATTTTATTTTATGATTTAATTTATTTAACTTATCAATAATATTTACTAAAGGATATGTTCCTAATAAGTAACCAAAATTTGGTGTTAATAAGTATCCTAGAGATCCTCCGTTGTGAAATACTGGTAAAAAAAGTAAACCTATTAATAGATAGAAACTAATAGCTATAGTTACTACCTCACGTTTAAAAATTAAGGTAATTAGGACAATAGTAGGTATTTGCCATGAAATGGGAATGTCTAAAGTTTTAATAGGTAGATTTGTAAAGGGGATAGATATAGCGACAGGAATAAATGTAGATATTATTATTATTTGCAGACTTATAAATATCTTAATTACTTTATCAAAAACGAACATGGACTATTTAAGTTTTACAAACTTCTCAAAGCAACAATTGGATCTAACCTTGATGCTCTTTTTGCTGGTAATACGCCAAAGATTAGTCCTATTGAACCTGAAATAATCATTGTAGTTAAAGTTGTTGTTAATCCAACAGAAGCGGGTAATGGAGTTATTACTCCTAAAAGAAATACACCAGTCAGACCCGATGTGGTTCCAACTAATCCTCCAATAGTAGATAAAATTAATGCCTCAAATAAAAATTGAATTAGTATGTCAGATTGTTTTGCGCCTATTGCTTTCCTTAGTCCAATTTCCTCTGTCCTTTCGCTAACTGAAACAAGCATTATATTCATTATTCCAATACCCCCTACGATAAGAGATACAGCACCTATACCAGCCAATAAGAATGTTAGACCACTAGTTATATTCGTTACTATGTTTAAGGCATCTTCTTGAGATCTAACTGCAAAATCATCATCTCTTATAATATTATGCCTTTGACGTAATAAATTTGTAATTTGGAACTTTGCAGCACTTGTTTTGTTTTTATTAATTGCTTCTACACTTATGAAACTTAAACTAATTCCGTAAGTAGGATCCTTCCCACTTATTCTATTAACCATTGTAGTAAGGGGTATATATGCATTTTTATCTTGATTGCTACCAAAAACAGCCCCCTTAGGTTTTAGCATTCCAATTATTTCATAGTTATGATCCTTTATTCTGATTTTTTCACCAATTACTTTATTACCGTTAAAAAATTCTTCTTTTAGATCAGGTCCAATCACAACAAAACTTCTGGCTGAATTAACATCGTTTTCAGAAATGAATCTACCTTCATCTACTTCAAAACTTCTTACTTTTAGGAATTCTGGTGTAACTCCTGCTATTGATATATTTAAACTTTTTGAATTTGATTGAACAATTTCATTCGCTGAGATTTGCGGGGCAACTTTATTAACACTTGGTACTTGTTTATTAATTGCAATTGCATCCTCCAAAACAAGTGTTTTTGGAAAAGATATACCTCTTCTTCGAGTATCGTTATTTCCTGGAACTATAAATAATACATTCGCTCCTAAATTACTTAATTGGTTTTTGGCAAGAGTTTGAGCTCCTCTTCCTAGCCCAACAAGTGTTATTACTGACGCATTTCCTATTACTATCCCAAGCATAGTAAGAGAACTTCTTAATTTGTTTGAAACTAATGTTTTACCAGCCATTCTAAAGGCTTCCTTCAGTGATATATTCCTAGACATATTTGTATTTATCAAGCGCATTATCATCATCTTCTATTTGTCCCATATAAATAACTCCTTCATTTAGTTGTAATGATATTAAATCACCATCTTTTACATGATTCTCAATAGAATCTAAATTACAAATTGTAGAAATTTTACAATTATTTTTTTTAAATATCGTATAGCATTCATCTACAGTTTCATCGGTAACAATACCTGTAATAGATTTGGAATAAGGGACATCCTTTAAAAGCTTTTTAGGCACAAATAATATTTCACCTGGAGATATTAATGATAAATCTATATTAGTTTTTATATTTCTTGCTTTACCTGTAACTCCCTTCTCACCTATTGAAATTCCTCGAGTCACAACCTTTCTTACTATGCCAACTTTTATTAGATCAGTGGAACCACTTATTCCTGTCAATGTACCAGCTGTTTGAACTACTAAGTCCCCTTGCTTAAGAATCCCCATTTCTTGAGCTATTTGCATTGCGATACTAAATGTTCTTGCAGTTCTATCATCATTTTTAACTAACAATGGAGTCACTCCCCATACAAGTTGTAATCGTCTAGCCACACTCTTTTCAGTAGTAGTAGCAAGAATTGGAGTTGGTGGTCTAAATTTACTTACGTTACGAGCTGTGGAACCGGACTTAGTTAATGGGATTATAGCTCCAGCGTCGAGTTGCCTTGCAATATTACTTACTGCAGCACTTATAGCATTTGGGATAGTACTAGGAAGATGACTTTCGATGGGTTTTAGTGGATAATCTCGTTCAATTCTTCTAGCAATTGTTGCCATTGTTTCAACAGCTTCTACAGGATAGTCGCCTACTGCTGTTTCATTAGAAAGCATAACTGCATCAGTACCATCGAGAATTGCATTTGCTACATCACTTACCTCTGCACGAGTTGGTCTGGGATTTGAAGCCATAGAGTCAAGCATTTGTGTTGCAGTAATTATTGGTATTCCTAATGAATTTGCTTTCTTAATTAAATCTTTTTGTAAAAGTGGAACCTCTTCAGCCGGCATTTCAACGCCTAAATCTCCACGTGCAACCATAACACCATCACATAAAGGTAATATTGAATCTATTTGATCTATTGCTTCGAATTTTTCAATTTTTGCTACTACAGGTATCGAATGTCCATTTTTATTTATTAAATTTTTTATTTCATTAATATCTGATGGATTTCTT
>CACGEL010000047.1 GCA_902572065.1 uncultured Prochlorococcus sp. | reverse complement strand
ACGCTAATGACATTAGAACAATTTTTTTTAATAAAATAGTTTTAGGTAAATTAATTTTATATTTTTTAAAGTTAGCAGAGAGAAAAACACATATAATCAAGTTAACTATTCCTGAAGATAGGATTATTCCAATAACTCCGAAATTATAAGGTAATAAATTTCCAAATTTATTTACTGGAGCGCCAAGTAAAAACCAATCAAAGAAAACATTAAGTATTATTCCTGCTAAGGACAATCGAAAAGGTAATTGGGGTTTCTCAATTGTGTAGTAAGTTTTAACTAATAAATCTCTATAGAGATAAAAAGGAATTCCAACAGCATAGGCAATTAAAATATTTTTTACTAAAACTACGGCCTCGTAATTAAAAGCACCCCTTTGAAAAACAAATTGCACTATTTGATTATTAAACGTGATAAAAAACCCAGTTAAAAAAAGAGTAGTTAAAAAACAGTATTCTATGCCTGCGATTAAACTTTTTTCTAACTTTCTAGTCTCTTCATTACTTTTGAATTTTGAAAACTTTGGAAGTAGTGGCAAAATTAAAGCGTTTGATAAGACTCCTAGTGGTGCTTGTATAAGAAAATTGCCATAGGCTAGTCCTGATGCTGCACCTTGAAAGCTTGAAGCAAAAAACATATCAATAAAAACATTTATTTGTCCTAAACCTGATGAAATTGATGCAGGAGCAATTAATTTTAAGATTCTTTTTTCTTCTTCTTTAACTAAATCTCCTGTTAATTTAAATCCTCCGATAACAGACCAAGCGATCCAGCAAGTAACAAGTGTCCAGATAGCATAAGCTGCTGCACCGAGAGCTTGAACAAGAAGTAGATTAATACCACCACCATTGAACAATCCCATACCTGCTCCATCACCTTGAACTGCAGTTCCCCAAAGACCAATAACGATAGTACCCCATACACCACAAACTCCGTGAACAGAGAATGCGCCAACAGGATCGTCAATTTCAGCCGCATCAAGTGCTGCAACAGAAAATACAACAATAATACCGCCAACAAGTCCAGCGAACCAAGCTCCTGCAAGAGTCATATCACCACAACCTGCAGTAATACTTACTAAACCAGCAAGAATACCGTTAATGATCATTGTAAGATCTGGCTTCCCTGAAGTTAGAGTAGAAACTATAGTTGCTCCAATAGCACCAGCTGCAGCTGCGAGAGTAGTCGTTACAGCAACATATGGAACCCATTGATCCATAGCAAGTTGAGAACCAGGATTAAATCCGTACCAACCTATCCATAGAACCAAAGCACCTAAAGTAGCAATAGCCATATTGTGACCAGGCATAGCCTGCGGCTTTCCATCGGAGTATTTACCAATTCTTGGCCCTAGAAGCATAGCTCCTACTAAACCTGCCCATGCTCCAACTGAGTGAACAATTGAAGAACCGGCAAAGTCAACAAAACCAAGTGAATCTAGCCACCCACCATTCCATTTCCAGCTACCAGCAACAGGATAAATAAAGGCTGTTAATACAATTGCAAAAACAACAAATTCTCCGAATTTCACTCTTTCAGCAACAAGACCTGAAACAATTGTTGCAGCAGTGCCTGCAAAAGCAGACTGGAATAGGAAATCAACAGTAGGTACTAAGCCCGCATCTGCAACTGTTTCAGCAGTTACAGTAGGGTCAAAAAATAGGCCCATAAAATATAGCCATCCACCAGCAACGCTGTCTCCGTACATTAGAGAATAACCGATAACCCAATAAGAGGTAACGGCAAGTGCAAATACGAATAGGTTTTTAGCAAGTATGTTGACGGCGTTCTTAGAACGACACATACCTGCCTCTACCATAGCGAAGCCGGCGTTCATAAAGATCACTAAAATAGTAGCAATCAAAAGCCATAAATTATTAGCTAGAAAAGCTGCATTCAACTCAGGTAGATCGCCTGCATGAGCAGATAGATTAAAAATACCTAAACCAAACAAAGCTAGAGGGACAGTTGCAAGCCACAACATTGAGCGGTTTGAACTAAATCCACGAATACTCCTCAAAAGGAGCATAGGTCCATTCACAAGACTTGCATCTTGTAGTTTGGACCTAGAGCGCCTTTGCGGCGTTTGCAAAGCAGTGGTCATAAAAAAAAATTAGTCTGCAAAAAAACAGGAATTCCTGTTTCCTTTCATATATAATTTTGCTCAGAAAACTTATCTATGTCTAGTAGTCGTTTATACCAATTTAATAGTTGCGTATCAAAAAATTTTTGGTAAATTTAAAAGATTTATTAATTAAACTGGAAATATACAAATTACTATTCTAATTTCAAAGGTCGAAATCCATGCCAAGTAACATGATCTTGATGAAATTCAAAGCAGCATGGAATCAATATCATTCCTGCATTCATTGATTGCTTAAAAAGCTTACTGTATAAGGGGTCTACCTCTTCTCCTGGAGCAAAATAATCTATATCCTTTCTTGTAATACAAGGAATTAAAACACTTTTACTCTCAGGAATTAAATCCTTTAATTCTATTAGATGTTTTTGTCCCCTTTTCGTCTCTGTATCAGGGAAAAGAGCTACATTATTTTTTGTCCAAGTAGTATTTTTAACTTCAATATAAATGTTACGTTTATCAGGATTTGAAGATTTTGGAGTTAAAAGAAAGTCAATTCTACTTTTTTTATCTTTTCCATAAGGAACTTCAGATTTAATTTTATCTATATCCCCGAGCTTATCTTTAAGTAAGTTTTGTTCAATAACTTTTTTCACTAATTTATTTGCAAATAAAGTATTTATCCCAACCCAAACCTCTTTGTCATTATTTCCTGAGACTTTAACTTGTTCCCAAGTCCAAGATAATTTTCTTGTAGTAGATGACGAAAAGCTAATTCTTACTTTAGCTCCCTCTTTTAAAAGTCCCTTCATTGGGCCTGTATTAGCGCAATGGGCAGTAACTATTGCACCATTATTAATCTGAATATCTGCAAGAAATCTTTTATATCTTTTAATTAAGACGCCTTCAATTAATGGTTCAAATTCAATTATTCGTTCATTCATAAAGTATGAAGTAAATTAAAAACAAAATATAATGGAATATAAATCTTCTTGAAAAAGTCTTAATTAATATCACATGCATTCATATTTTAAAAATAATGTATTTTCAATTTCTTTTGCTACATCTTTAAGTAAAGCAGCTGGTTTTATAAGGCAAATATTTATAGCTGCTGCCTTTGGAATTGGAATAACATATGATGCGTTTAATTACGCCTATATAATTCCAGGATTTGTCCTTATTATTGTTGGCGGAATTAATGGCCCATTACATAATGCAGTTGTAGCAGTTCTTACTCCACTTAAAACAAGAGATGGAGGTTTTGTTCTAACAAAAGTAAGTTTTAAATTAACTTTATTATTTTTTATTCTAGGAGTAA
>CACGEL010000046.1 GCA_902572065.1 uncultured Prochlorococcus sp. | reverse complement strand
ATGTAAAGTAGGAAAACGATCAGAAAAAGCTTCAAAGATTTTGATGAAATTTAAGATTCCATCAAAATCAATTGAAGGCGGAATTAAAAAAATCAGTCAAATAATATTTAAATAAAAATCTAAAGAAAAGTTAATAATCTACTCCTCTTTTTAAATCAACTCCAACATTTGCATAATGCTTATGACAAACCATTTCAGAATACACATCGGCCAGTTCGAAGTATGAAGGTTCATTCTTACATCTTCCAGTAATTACAACCTCTGTATCTGCTGGTTTTTTAAGGAGAGTTTGATGTATCGATTCAACTGGTAAAAGTTCTAAATCCACTGTTGGATTTAGTTCGTCTAAAATAATAGTCTTATATAAACCACTCAGAATAGCTGCTTTAGCAATTTCCCAAGCTCGTTCTGCTTCCACATAATCAATTGGTTGTTGCTGACCCCTCCATACTATGGCATCTCTGCCAGAACGTAGGTGATCAACTAAATGTGGATAACTGTCTCTCAAAGCTTCAATAGCAGCATCCTCGGTATAACCATTGCCACCTTTTAGCCATTGCAAGATTAAAACTCTATGACTTTTATCTTGAGATATTCCCTTACCAATAGCTTGAAGAGCTTTGCCAAGTGCACTAGTAGATTTACCTTTTCCCTCGCCAGTGTAAACTTCAATTCCACCAGAATGATTAATTTTTTTATCTGATATATTTGAAACACCTCTTAAACGGGGTCTCATTTCTGAATGAAGTTGAGATATACGTATCAAAGAAGAAGGCGCTGCCCTACCTGTGATAATTATTTCCAAACCATCAGGTCTTTTTTCAAGAGAATTAACCACATCATCAATATTAAGCATCCCTAAGTCTAAAACCGGATTCAATTCATCAAGAACAACTACTGAATAAAGAGAACTGGCAATTGCTCCTTTAGCAATATTCCAACCTCTCTCAGCCTCTGTGATATCAGATTTTGTAACTTGATCAGCGTTAAAAAATTCGGATCTACCTGTCCTTACATGATCAATTAAGTGTGGGAAACCTCGCTGCAGTGCTTCTATGGCAGCGTCCTCATCATATGACCTCTCAGGGCCTTTTAAGAATCTAAGTAACAATACTCTAGACTGTCTCTTTTCGCATATCCCTAAACCTATTGTTCTCAAAACCACTCCCAATGCAGCCTGACTTTTACCTTTTCCTTCCCCATCATAAATATGTAATTGACCTTTGGATCTTTCTTGACTGTCATTTGCAGTGACAATTCCAATGCCTCTATTTCTACTTGTATTTGTCAATTGAAAAAGATTAGTAAATTTAATCTAAGATATAGTTAATAATATTATTAAAAATTTAATAATATATAAAATCTATTCATATTTTACTTAAATTTTTAAAAACTTTAGTATGTTTTATCAACTTGAAATTCTCTCTGATGAACAAAGTAAAAAACTCCAAACAATTAGAAATTTTTTCAAAAATCTCAATAGTGTTTGCGTAGCATATTCAGGAGGAGTAGATAGTACACTAGTAGCCTCTTTAGCGTTTGAGCAATTAGGGAGTAAAGCTATCGCTGTTACTGGTGTTTCGCCTGCATTAGCAAAAACATTAAAGGATGAAGCAAAAAATCAAGCAAAATGGATTGGTATTAAGCATTTAGAAATAGAGACATTAGAACTGGATCAACCAAGTTACAGTACAAATCCTAAAAATAGATGCTTTGCATGCAAAAAAGAGCTTCATAAACACACCACATATTTATCTAAAAAACTTAATTACAAAATTGTCTGTGATGGAGTTAATCTTGATGATCTAAAAGATTACAGACCTGGGATTAAAGCAGCAAAAGAAGCAGGGGTTGTATCTCCCTTAGCAAAATTTAACTTCACAAAAAAAGATATAAGAGATATATCAAGGTCGCTAGGTTTCCCTTGGTGGGACAAACCTGCTCAACCTTGTTTATCATCAAGATTTCCATATGGCCATTACATAACAAATGAAAGATTAAACATGGTAGAAAAAGCTGAAGAATATATTAAAAAAGGAGGCATATCAGAAGTCAGAGTAAGATGTCATGGCTCGACAGCGAGAATAGAAATTCCCCAGGACGAATTAAAAAAATTTTGTAAAGAATATGATTTTAGTGAATTAATTAACTATTTCTCATATCTTGGATTTAATTGCACAAGCCTTGATCTTGAAGGTTTAATCAGCGGAAAGCTAAATCGATGAATATCGAAATTAAATTTATTTTATTATTCTTACTTGATTATGCACTTTTAAAGGAGGATTTCTATTAATGATACGCAAGAGATGTTCTTCAGCCATTAAAGCTTGAATTAAGTATTTACACGATATATCTGGCTTCATATTTTGACCACAGGTAAAAATATCAACTGCAGAATATTGCGCTTCAGGCCATGTATGTATTGAAAGATGAGATTCAGCGAGTAAAGCAATTGCTGTTATTCCCTGAGGTTCAAATTTATTACTTATTAGATTCAAAACTGTTGCGTTAGCCAGTTTTGCGGCATAATTTAATGTACAACGCAAAAAAGATTCATCATTTAATTTTTCGTAATCACATCTATAAAGCTCTAATAAAAAATGCTTACTTTTATAAAGTAATTTCTTCTCATCATTTAATTCTTTATAAGTTTGTTTTTTTTTTGGGACTTCCATTAATAAATTTCAGTTTAGCGAAAAATTAAAATATTTTTAATTATAAATGAATCATTTGCGAAGAGCTTATAAAAGATTGATTGAACTTATCTAAATGCGTCGCACTTATAAAACATTGACTATCTTTCCCTACCGAATTCAATAGCAAATTTTGCCTAGTGATATCAAGCTCAGCCAAGACATCATCCAATATAAGAAGCGGAGGTAGATTTATCATTTTACGCAATAAATCTAGTTCAGCCATTTTTAGTGCCAAAATAAAAGTCCTTTGCTGACCAGATGAGCCATATTTTCTTATAGAGATATCATTAATAAGAAATTCTATATCATCACGATGAGGACCAAAGCTACATTTGCCAGTTAATGCCTCTATTGACCTCTGTTTTTGTAATTGTTCAACTATTTTCTTACTTATTACTCCTTCTTCTTCTTCTTCTTCTTCCTGATTTATATGTTCAAAACTTGAAAGATAATTTATACCGATTTGCTCTTTGGATTTACTTAAATGATTATGCCAATATTCAACATATGGTCTAATTTTTGATAGTGCTCTCCTTCTACGTCTAAAAATTCTTGTACTAATTAATGACATTTGGATATCAAAACTTTCAATAACTTCTGAAGATTGATCCTTTGGAAAGCTTTCTGAACGCCAAAAATAACTTCTTTGTTTTAAAAGTCTGTTAAATCTATGAATCAATTCTACATATACCGGTTCAAGCTGAGATACAACTTTATCAATCCACGTTCTTCTATAACTAGGTTCACTTTTAACAATATTGATGTCATTA
>CACGEL010000045.1 GCA_902572065.1 uncultured Prochlorococcus sp. | reverse complement strand
TGCAATTGATTTTTTATATTCCATTTCATTTAATGGGAAAGATTCTTGTCCTAAAAAGCCCCACATCATTTGAAAATATAAATATTTGCCTCTTTTAAAAAGTCTAAAGTCATATTTTTTTCCCCATCGATGAATCAAGTAATGGATAATCTCATCTACTACTAAAGGTTTCATAATTTAATAATAAACAATCTCATCAAAGCCAATACTTTAAATTATTAAAAGTCCTATCTATTTGCAACAGAAACCGTGCAATCTGATTCATAATAACTAATAAATAACAGTCTAAAGTATCGAATGACTCAATTAAGTTCCAATGACGTCCCCTCAATGGGTCGAAGGCAATTTATGAATCTTCTTACATTTGGTACAGCAACTGGCGTCGCATTAGGAGCTCTATATCCCGTAGCTAATTATTTCATGCCTCTAAGGGCGGGCGGCGGAGGTGGAGGAACCTCTGCTAAAGATGAATTAGGTAACCCAGTAACAAAGACAGGTTGGCTAGCAAGTCATCAAGCTGGAGATAGAAGTTTAGTTCAGGGTCTCAAAGGAGATCCAACTTACTTAATTGTTAATAGTGAAGGCGAGATAGGAGAATTTGGACTAAATGCTATATGTACGCATTTAGGATGCGTTGTCCCCTGGGATAGCGGAGCTAATAAATTCATATGCCCATGTCACGGAAGTCAATATGATACAAATGGGAAAGTAGTTAGAGGACCTGCCCCTTTATCTTTGGCCCTGGCGCATGTTGATGTAGAGGAAGATGCCGTACTTGTTAAACAGTGGTCAGAAACTGATTTTAGAACTAATGAGAATCCATGGTGGGCGTAAGAAAATGATTAATTTTAAAAACAAAATAATGAAAAAAACAACTTTCTTTCTCTGCACTTTGCTTTTAATTTCCAGCATTGTAATTTTCCCAAAATCCTCTTTTGCCTATCCTTTTTGGGCTCAGCAGAATTATGAATCTCCGAGAGAAGCTACAGGTAAAATAGTCTGTGCAAATTGCCATTTAGCACAAATGCCAACTATTGCAGAGGTACCTCAAGCTGTTGGAGCTGATAGTGTTTTCAAAGCTGTGGTTAAAATACCTTATAAAAATGATTTAAAGGAAATAGGTGCAGACGGTTCAGAAGTTCCTTTACAAGTAGGGGCAGTTGTCATGCTTCCTGATGGCTTTAAATTAGCTCCTCAGGAAAGATGGACTGATGAAATAAAAGAAGAAACCGAAGGTGTTTACTTCACTAACTACAGCGAAGAAAAAGATAACATAATTATTGTTGGACCATTACCTGGCGATACTAATAAAGAAATTGTTTTTCCAGTGCTTTCACCTAATCCAGCTACTAACAAAGAATATCACTACGGAAAGTACTCATTGCACATAGGAGGGAATAGAGGAAGAGGGCAGGTTTACCCAACTGGTGATAAAAGTAACAATGTAATATTCACTTCTTCTTCTGCAGGCACTATTAATTCAATAGAAACTATTGAAGATGGAAGTTATCAAATTAATATTGAAACTGAGAATGGAGATATTGTTACTGAGGCTATCCCCGTTGGTCCTGAATTAATTGTGCAAGAACAAGACCAAATAAATGCTGGAGATCCTCTTACCAATGACCCAAATGTAGGAGGTTTTGGACAACTAGATGCTGAAGTAGTACTACAAAGTCCTTATAGAGTAATAGGTTTAATTGCATTTTTTATTGGTGTAGGCCTGACTCAAATACTTTTAGTACTTAAAAAGAAACAGGTTGAAAAGGTACAAGCTGCTGAGGGTATTTAATTAGCCTTTAAATGCTTACATATCAAGCTTTTATTCAATCCCCTGGAGACACTTTTTTAAACTTAGGTTTTTTAACTATTAGATGGTACGGTCTGTTAATTTCCTTGTCAGTATTAATAGGACTTTTCATTTCTAAGAGGCTTGCAAAATCGAGAAATATTAATCCTCAATACATAAGCGATATTTTACCTTCTTTAATAATGTCCTCAATCATTGGAGCAAGAGCTTACTATGTAATTTTTGAATGGAGACAATATAGTGGTAATAATTTTTTTAGTTCTTTTGACCTATTTAATAAGGTAATTCAAATACCCGCTTTTCTTGCAATTTGGGAAGGAGGCATAGCAATCCATGGAGGCTTAATTGGAGGATTCTTATCTATTTTATTTTTTTGTAAATCTAAAAAAATACATATAAAGACCTTTATAGATGTATTAATTCCGTCAATTATACTTGGTCAATCAATTGGTAGATGGGGAAATTTCTTCAATAACGAGGCTTTTGGAATACCTACTGATTTACCTTGGAAGTTATTTATTCCTATACAAAATAGACCCTTGGAATTTATAAATTTCCAGTTTTTTCATCCAACATTTATTTATGAATCATTATGGAATTTTTTGATTTTTCTATTATTGATTACTATTTTTTATAAACAAAGCAAAAATAATGCAATCAGGCCAGGATTTATTAGTTGTCTTTATTTAATTGGATATAGTTTTGGAAGATTCTGGATTGAAGGTTTAAGAATTGATCCTTTATGTATTGGTGGAATTCCACCATTTTGTGATGGAGGATTACGAATGGCCCAATTTATTAGTATTTTTTTATTTTCATCTGGATTAATTGGCATATTTTTTTTAAGATTAAAATCATATAAAGGGAAAACAAGATCCAATGTATAGAAAGATATCATTTATTGGAGTTGGTCCTGGCGATCCTGATTTATTAACAATCAAAGCATTAAAAAAAATAGAGTCTGCAGATGTTATTTTTTGGGCTGATTCTTTAATTCCAGAAAAAATTATAAATTTGTCACTTAAAGATTCTGAAAAAATAAAAACAAGCACCCTTACCTTAGAAAAAATCACTTCAATAATGATAGATAAATTCCATCAGGGTAAAACTGTAATTAGATTGCATGATGGAGATCCATGTCTTTATGGTGCTGTTAAAGAACAAATAGAGATACTTAAACAAAAAAATATTGATTCTGAGATCGTCCCTGGTGTAAGTGCTTTTCAGGTCGCGGCAGCATATCATCAGGCCGAGCTAACAATTCCAGAAATAACGCAGACCATAATTCTAACTAGAGCAGGAGGTAGAACTGGCATGCCTGAGAAAGAATCTCTTAAAGATCTTGCAAGACATAAATCCTCTTTATGCCTTTATTTAAGTGCGAGGCATATAAAAAGTTCTCAAAAAACTTTATTAGAATTTTATCCTCCAGAAACTAAGGTGATTGTTGGTTATAGAGTATCTTGGGATGACGGTTGGACATCTTTAATTGAATTGAAGGATATGGAAAAATTTACTTTTGAAAAAAGACTTATTAGAACTACTATCTTTATTATTAGTCCTGCAATTAATAAAGTTACAAATAGATCTAACCTTTATAATCCATCTTACAAACATCTCTTTAGAAATAAATAATCTAATAAAGTTGTTAGATAAAGATAAATCACTATAATTAGGGAAAACTAATACTTT
>CACGEL010000044.1 GCA_902572065.1 uncultured Prochlorococcus sp. | reverse complement strand
AGCAGAGAAATCAGGTCCCATTCTACTTAATGCTTTTTGTAACTCTTCCTTTCTTATTAACTCTAGATCAGATCTTAATTTATTTATCACTGGAACTGCTTCCAAACTTGCCCACCACTCCAAAAAAATGATTCTTTCTTCGTTCACTAAAGATTCAGCCTCTTTTGCTATTTTTTGTCTGAATTCCTGATTTCTAGAAACAACTTCCTCTAAGTCATCAACATCGAAAGACTCTATGGAAGCATGATGTTTAACATCATTAGAAATATTTCTTGGTACGCCAATATCAATGAATTTAAGTTTGTTTTTTAAACTTATATTTTCAATTCTCGCTAAATCAATAAATGGTTTTTCAGAAGCAGTACTTGTGAAAACAAGAGAGGATAATGATATGTTTTCATCTAATTCGGTTAAGTTCTTACAAATAATTTCAATATCTGGGAAATCCCCTGCAAGATTAACTGCTCTATCAATATTTCTATTTAAAAGAGTGAGCTTATCACAGCCTTTGGATTTCAAATGAGTAATCAAAAGTCTACTCATACGTCCCGCTCCAACGACAAGAACTTTTTCTGATTTCAAACTTACAAGTCCATCGATACCATTATCTTGTCCGATTTTTAATTGAGCTAATTCTACAGCGGCTGAACTAATTGATACGGCTCCAGTTCCTAAATTTGTTTCGGATCTAACTTTCTTTCCCGCACTAACTGATTGACTTAATAACCTATTAAGAATTGGTCCAGTAGAGTTGTTCTCCTGACCTAATCTCATCATTTTTTTAACTTGCGAGAGGATTTGCCCTTCACCCAAAACAAGGCTATCTAATCCTGCTGATACCTTCATTAAATGTAAAACAGCTTCTTCTTGTCTAAAATCAAATAAATGTGGATTTAGATTTTCAAATTTAACTTTAGAATAATCTGATAAAAATTCTTTAATAGAAGAAATACCAATATTTTTATCTTTCACAAGACCATATATTTCTAACCTATTGCAAGTACTTAAAATAGAAACTTCTAAAATATCGGAGTAGGCTCTCAGACTGTTTAGTGATTCAGAAATAGATTGATCCGGAATACTTAACTTCTCGCGCACTTCAACAGGTGCCGTGCGATGACTTAGTCCGACGACAACAATATGCATAAAATCAAACAGAAATATTAAAGGCTGATGCTTTTAGCGCCATCTTTCATATGTATTGTATTTGTAAATCGACATGTACTATCTAGTGTACTTATTACTAAGCTACTTGTTCTTGTGCAGTCTTTTTCAAATTTTACTCCGTCAAATAACAAACCATCTGTGATTCCACTACCAGCAAAAATAACATTTTCTCCTGATGCAAGTTCATTCGCCTCATAGATTTTATCAATATCAGTAATTCCCATTTCATTTAATCGTTTTATATTGCCTTCTTTTGTATAGTCAGCCCACTCAGAAGTTTGAGCAATCGCCGGATCATAAACTAACTGTCCTTGAAAATGGCCCCCTAAAGCTCTCATAGCAGCTGCGGATATAACACCTTCTGGAGCGGCTCCAATACCCATTAAGCAATGTGTACCAGTGCCTGCAAATCCGCATGCAATTGCAGCTTGAACATCTCCATCAGAAATTGGTTGAATTTTAGCTCCACATTCTCGGATCTCCTTGATCAACCCTTTATGTCTGGCTCTGTCCATAACAACTACGGTGAGTTCATCAATTGCCAAATCCAAGCAATTACTTAAAATCTTTAAGTTCTCAGTAGCTGAGTTCCTAATATCTACCTTTCCTTTAGCCGCTGGAGGAGCTGCTAGTTTATTCATATAGAAATCAGGAGCATTGAAAAGTCCTCCAGTATCTGAGGCGGCTAATACTGCCATAGATCCTCTCTGATTGTTAGCACAAAGATTAGTACCCTCACAAGGGTCCACAGCAAAGTCAACACCTGGGCCATTGCCACTTCCCACCTCTTCACCGATATATAACATTGGTGCTTCGTCACGTTCTCCTTCACCTATAACAATTTTTCCCTTCATTTCTATTTTTCCCATTCGCAATCTCATTGCTTCAACAGCAGCAGCATCAGCTTCATCCTTCTGGCCTAGACCTGTAAGTTTTGCCGATGCGATTGCGGCTTGCTCGACTACTTCGAGAATTTCTTGAATTAAAGTTTGATTCACAATTAAATTTAAAAAGATTTTCTAAGAGATTTAAATATGTTCTCATAAAGAATGCCTTTTTTATGAGAATTATTTTGCTAATTAGTTTTTTTTAACTCTTTGCAGATGTTACTTTATCAGGCCGTGACTTTAAATTAGGAATAAGCAACCAAATATAGTATCTTTATTAAATATTTTAAAAATCAAATGAACGAATCTGATTCTAAAAATTCATTTAGTGTTAATCGACCAATTCAAATAATTCCTTCCGTTCTACCAGCAGACTGGGCAAATATGGGAGGCTGCGTAAAGGATCTTGAAGAAGCAGGTGTTGATCGTATTCAATTTGATGTTATGGATGGAAATTTTGTTCCAAATCTTACATTTGGCCCTGAAATGATTGCCGCATGTAGAAAGTATTGCAATGTTCCTTTTGAGACTCAATTAATGGTAAGTCAATATAACTGTGAGACGATGCTTGAGGCATACGTTGAGGCGACAAAAGGTCCTAACGGAGAACCAGGAGTTGTTATAGCTCATGCTGAAGCCAATGTTCACCTTCATAGAGTACTTGGAAGGATAAGGGACCTTGGTGGTTCACCATCTGTTGCATTAAATCCTCATACGCCATTTGAAATGATTACAAATATTATGGATATGGTTGATCATGTATTAGTTATGACTGTAAACCCAGGGTTTGGAGGTCAAGCCTATATCCCGACCATGCTAAATAAAATAAGAAAAATTAGAAGATTTGTAATTGAAAAGAATCTAAATGTAGATATTGAAGTTGATGGTGGAATAAAAGCAAATTGGACCATTTCACAATGTGCAGAAGCTGGCGCTAATTGTTTCATTGCAGGAAGTGGAATGTTTGCTTATCCATCTTTAAAAGAGGGTTGTGATGAATTAAGATTAGTTGCCCAAGATGCTCAAAACGGAAAGATAATTTTAGAGCCTTAAAAACTGATACTTAGAATTAACTTAATATTCCAAATATCCAGCCATAACTATGCAAACCTACCCCTAAAAAATTAACTCCTATGTAACATATCAGTACAATGAAAAAGCCTGAGGTAGCAAGTATTGCAGGTCTTCTACCTTGCCAGCCTTTACTTATTCTCATATGCAAATAGGCGGCATAAAATAACCAAGAGATAAAAGCCCATGTCTCCTTAGGATCCCAACTCCACCAAGTACCCCAAGCTTCATTAGCCCAAACAGCTCCTGTTATTAACCCAAGAGTGAGAAGAACAAATCCTACTAATATAGATCTATAACTAAGAGTATCTAATTCTTCAGAATGAGAAAAATTCATGGGCTCAACTACATTATTAATCGAGTAAGAATTAGACATTT
>CACGEL010000043.1 GCA_902572065.1 uncultured Prochlorococcus sp. | reverse complement strand
TAGTGATAATTGCACCACTCAAGTTTGCAGATTTTGCAAAACTTTTTGCTTGCTTTAATCCATTTTGTCCTTGACTAGCATCTAAGACTAATAATGATTCAATAATGGCATCAGGTACTTTTTTATCAATAATTTTTTTTATTTTTGATAATTCGTCCATAAGATTATTTTTAGTTTGCAGCCTACCAGCAGTATCTACGAGTAATAAATCACTATTTCTTTTTTTTGCTGCATTAATAGCATCAAAAACCACAGCTGCAGGATCTGCATTTTTTGATTGATTAGAAATAACATCAACATTACTTCTTTCACCCCATACTTTTAATTGTTCCACTGCTGCCGCTCTGAAAGTGTCTGCTGCCGCTATTAAAGTTTTAAAATTACTTTTTGATGATAAATAAGCAAGTTTACCCAAAGTTGTAGTTTTACCAACTCCGTTCACACCAACTATTAACCAAACATTTAGCTTACCTTTTTGTGGAACAAGTATATTTTTTCCAGAATTTTTAATTGGTTCTTCAATAATTCCTCGTAATTGATCTTTTAAAAACTTTATACCTTCTTCTCCTCCAACAACTTCTTCATTTAATTTTTTCCTAAGAGAATCAATCACCTTATCTGTTGAATCAATACCAACATCAGCTCTTATTAATAAAGTTTCCAAATCATCTAAAGATTCTGGCGTAAGTGGATCATCTCCTAATTTTTCCAATAATTCTGTTACAAAACCTTTTCTTGTTTCTTCTAATCCTCGTCGCAATTTACTTAACCAATCTATTTCGTCTGTTGATATTTCATTTGCTTTTTTACCTTGTGCAGCCAATACCATTGCTGACCATGTAAATTCATCATCAAATTCCCCTAATTTGGCTTCAGTTTCGTATTTCACATTAGAAAAATCTTGATTATTGACTTCTTCTTTAAGTTTCTCTTCTTTAAGTTTCTCTTCTTTAAGTTTCTCTTCTTTAAGTTTCTCTTCTTTAAGTTTCTCTTCTTGATTTTTTAATTCTTGTTTTTGTTTTAATAAAGCATAAGCTTGCGCAGCCCATTCACGAGAAGTATCAGATTCATTATTAATCATAAATATTTTTTTAAATCGTATTTAATTCAATTATAAAAAATTATTGATTTATATCCAATAATTATTTAACGTTAACTCTTTGCAATCTCCTTAAAACGCCGTTAATCATCTTTCTGCCTTTCGTATCACTATATTTGTTAGCTAAATTTACGGCCTCATCACATGCCACTGCAACAGGAGTATCTAAGAAATGAATATCAACATAAGCTAAGCGTAAAATATCGCGATCAATCCTAGGCAGTCTTTTTAATCTCCATCCATCCATAACCGAATCAATTTCAGAATCAATTGTTTGTAGATTATATATAATGCTTGAAATCCTATGATTTACATCCTCTCTAATATCATTTTGATTACTTGAAACAAACAATTTAGGAAAATCTAAAGTAACTGAAATCGAATTCATAATAGATTCAATTTTATGAAAAGCTTTTTTGAGTTCATCTCGTACATTTACAAAAGACGAATTAGTGCCTTCTTTTAATTCACTATCTAAAAGAGTTTGCGATACATTTTCTAAATCTGCTTCACAATCATCTAACTCATCTCTGCAGTGATTTATTAAAGAATCTAAAGCAGATTCAAAAATTTCTTCTATTTGAAATTTATTTAATTCTAAATTTCCTTTATCTTTGATAAGAGCTAATGAAAGTAAAGATAATTCTCGTGATAAAGATCTATTATGCATCAATTAAGTAGATGAAATATTTGAAGAAGCTCTTAGTTGAGAAAATAATTTCGAAAAAGTTGGATTTGTAGAATTCACTTTTTCATCTGGATTAACAATACCAACGGAAATAATAGTTCTAAAAGCATCTTCTACTGAAATATTAAGGTCTTTGACAGAAGATTCGGGAACTAATGTATACCATCCTGTTGTTGGATTAGGAGCAGTCGGTATAAAAACGCTTAATAGTTTCACATCTAATTCTGATTGAAGTGATGGGCCAACATCTCCAGTGACAAAACCGACGCTAAATAATCCCTCTCTTGGATACTCTACTAAAACAACTCTTCTAAATCTATTGGACTTATTACTTAAAAAAGTTTCAAGTAATTGTTTAAGAGTTTTGTAAACTGCTCCTGCAACTGGAATCTTTGATAAAGTTCCCTCCCCAAATTCTAATAACCATCTACCAACAAAATTTCTAGCCATTAAACCGATTAACAAGATAGCCAATAAAGGCACTGTTAAACCTAAAGTTAAATTAATTAAGTCTTGTAAGAGAGGATTTAATGTAATGAACGGATTTAGTTGTTTAGGAACTGAAGTGACTAATGTAAGAACGAATTTACTAACGATAGAAGATAGCCAAATAGTAGTTGCCAATGGTATGACAACCAACAATCCTGCTATAAGATCATTTTTTAAATCTTGTTGGAGCCTAGTACCTAGGTTCGAATCTTGACTTTGAGTTGATTCAGCCAAAATTAAAATTCCTAATTTTATTCATTTTACTAATAATTTAACTACTTTTAGTTGATAGGGATGTATTTACTTTTAATAAATTAAAATTATTTATTAGTTTCTTACTTTAATTTTAACATTGTTTCCAATCTAAATCATAATATGATCATGAAAGATGTAATACAAAAAACAGAAGAATTCAGTCATAAACTAAAAAAAAGAGCGATCTCTGAAGGTTTTGCTGTTTCTGGAATAGCATCAATACCAGGAAGTTCGCGTCTTAAGTTAAGGACTAAAGCATTAGAAAGATGGTTGGCAAATAATTATCATAGTGAAATGAGATGGATGGAAGCAGAAAAAAGAAAAAATATAGAATCTCTATTAAATGGAGCGAAAAGCGTTTTAACTGTTGGTTTTAATTATTTAAGTGAAGAACAAAAACAACAAACAAAATTCAAAATTGGAAAATATGGCCAAGGAGAAGATTATCATAAAGTTATTTCTAAAAAGTTAAAAAAAATAGGAAAATGGATTAATAACGAAATTCCAGATTGCAAATGGAAAATTTGTGTTGATACATCACCACTATTAGAAAAAGCATGGGCAGAAGAAGCGGGTATTGGCTGGATAGGAAAAAATAGTAATATGATCAATAAAGAATATGGATCATGGCTCACTTTAGGTTTTTTGATTCTTAATAAAGACTTTACGCCTGACGAAAAATCTCAATCTCTTTGTGGGAAATGTGACAAATGTATTGAAAAATGTCCAACAAATGCAATAACAGAACCTTTTGTTATAAATTCTGATTTATGTATTGCTTACCATACTATAGAAAATAGGAATCACACTTTTCCAGAACACATCGAAAAAAATCTAAATGGATGGATTGCTGGTTGTGATATTTGCCAAGATGTATGTCCATGGAATAAAACAGCTCCTTTTAATAAAAGTATTGAAGCTGCACCAAGACCATGGATTAAAAATCTTAATATTGAATCATTGAGTTGGGATGAAAAAAGATGGGAAGAAAATCTTCAAGGAACTACATTAAAGAGAATAAAACCCTGGATGTGGAAAAGAAACATAAAAGCAATGCTAAAACAAAAATAAAAATATGAAAAAGTCCTTAATAAAATTATTATTTTTTTCAATAATAAGTGGCCATGTTGTTAATACTCACTATTTAAAAG
>CACGEL010000042.1 GCA_902572065.1 uncultured Prochlorococcus sp. | reverse complement strand
AAATAATAAGTTTCATAGACGGCAATTCAATGACACTTTCAAAAGCCGTATTGAATGTTTTCACAAGGATAAATTGTCCAGAGAGAGAACTAGTATCAAAGATTTTTTTTAATAAATGGAAAAATAATCCCTTAGTTTTAGATAGTTGGTTCTTTTTTAAAGCATCTATTGAAATAGATGACGATCAAAAAAGTATTGAAGATCTATTTAATAATGAATATTTTGATTTCAAATCACCAAACACTTTAAGATCTATATTAAATGGTTACGTAACAAGAAATTCCTTTTTCCACTCTATTGATGGTTCAGGCTATAAATATGTAGCAGATAAAATTATAGAATTTGATAAATCCAATCCAATAGTAATTTCACGTTTTTTAAAAATATTTAGCACTTTTAGAAAATACGAAAATCCATATAAAAGTAAAATCTTAAAAGTGCTCAATAAAGTTAAAGAAAGTGAACTTTCACAAAATACAAGAGAAGTTATAGATTCTATTTTAAAATAATAATTATTTTATCTATAAATATATAAGTAAGATTATTAAAATAATAAAAATAAATAATATTTTCCTTGAGGCTAGTATTCTAAAGTAATTTATATTATTTTTCTTATTATATTCTTTATCCCACTTTCTTTTGACGTAAGTATTAGTTACAAATTTGTTTGGTCTTCCACAATATAAACAAGTTGGTGCTGTTACTGAGATTAAATTCTTACATTGAGGACACTTTTTCTCATTCATAATTACTCTATTTTAGCAAACCTATTATTTTAAATTTATCTAAAAATAGTTTATCTTCTAAAAGGTATCTTAAGAATTAGGCATATTAAAGATTATTTACGCAATTAATTATGTTAATACTTAAATTAAGTTTCAAAAAAATACTCTATTAAAACTAATTAAAAATGTCGAATATAATAAATCATAATTTTAAATTTTACATGTTTGCAATTTCATTAGGATTGAGTCCCTTAGAGACAATTACAATAGCAATATCAGCTACTATTTTTATTGTTGCTTTTACATGGGTATCAATTAAAGGTGATCTAAGAGAAATTGCAAACGAACTTATTGATGAAAAGAATCAGGAAGAGGATAATTAATATTTATCGTTAAATTATCATTTATGTAAACGAGGATAATCAATAATATGTCTTATTTCCTTGAGAGATGCCCCATAAATACTTTTACCTTTTAAATTAACCCCTTTCCACTTCTCATTTTGATTATAAGTAGTTTTTGTATTAGTATTTTTCAAAAATGAATGATTATCATTCCATGTCAAAGTTATCTTCCAACCTTTGTAGTTTTCTATCATAGACAAAAACAAGCATTCTTATAAAGCTTACATATAAAGATAGAAAACAAAAACGAAGGAAATAAGTAGTTTTTTTATAATATTTTTTTAATCTTTTTAAATCAGGAAACGATTTTAATCTTAAGTGCTGCATTGTCAGCATTTTTGCGGGCAATATTTAGGTCATCATTTGATGAGAGGATTACCCCCATTCTCCTACCTTTTTTTGAAGTTAGTTTGCCAAAAATTAGAACTTTAGTATTATCTACTTCTAATGCCTCATTTAATCCAATGTATGAGGGATTAGTCAATTCGGAATGTGAAAGAATTACTCTCGTAGCAGAGGGTTTTAATATTTCTATTTTTGGTATTGGTAAATTTAAAAATGCTCTTAAATGTAATTCAAACTCATTAAAGTTTTGACTAACTAAAGTAACCAAACCAGTATCGTGTGGTCTTGGAGATAATTCTGAAAATATAAGCTCATTTTTCTTAACAAAAAATTCAACCCCATAGATACCTGAACCATTTAAGTTATTTAATATTTTAGTTGTTATATTTTTAGCCTCTTCGATCAAAAATTGATTCAACCTCATAGGTTGCCAACTACATTGATAATCTCCTTTATATTGTTCATGGCCTATCGGCTCACAAAAGATATTTTCTCCATTCTCTTTTCTTACAGTTAAGAGAGTAAATTCATAATCAAATTCTATAAATTCCTCTAGGATTACACCAATAGTTTTCCCTCTTGCATTTAATAAAGCTTGATTCCATGCATCTAAAAGATCATCTTGGCATTTAACTATGCTTTGCCCTTTGCCAGAGGAACTCATTAAAGGCTTAAGCAAAAGGGGAAAACCTATTTCTAATGATTTTTTCTCAAGATCATCAAATTCAAAGACGTAGTTAAATTTTGCAGTTTTTATCTTTAATTTATTTGATGCTAAATTTCTAATTTTATCTCTATTCATTGTTATTTCAACGGTTCTAGCATTTGGTACGATTTTTATACCCTCTTTTTCAATTTCCTTTAAAGATTCAATCGACAGAGCCTCAATTTCTGGAACTACAAAATCAGGGTTAATATCTTTTATTGTTTTAGAGAGAACTTCTTTATTACTCATATCTATTACATAAGAATTATCAGCCACTTGCATAGCTGGTGCATTTTTGTATTTATCAATAGCAATTACTTCTAAGCCTAATCTTTTGGCCTCTATAACTAACTCTTTACCAAGTTCCCCGCTCCCGAGTAATAATATTTTCTTACGTATAAATTTTAAACTATTCATAACTCATATAAATTTATTTTATTTATCTTCATCAGATAGCTTTTTAGGAAGGTTATCTTCTCTTTTAAAAGCTTTTAGAATAGAGAGAAATGATTTATTTCCAAACCAATTATTATGGTTCATTCCTCTTGTAATTGATGTTGAAATAGCACCAAGAAAGAAAAAGCCCATCATTATCCATAAAATTCTTTCTAATGCTATCGAAGACGAGAAAGCTTGTCCTGATTTAATAATTTCAGTAAGAGGGTCTAAGGGGTCCAAATATTTATTGTTGTAATTTCTTCATTATATAAGTTTAGAAAAAAGTATAAACTAAAACTTACAATTAAAAATAATTAAAGAAATAAGATATTAAAAGAGACACAAAAACAATTTTTCAATGCTATCTTCAAAAGATGAATTTATAAACATATGTTAATAGACGTTCAAAATACAACTGTTATATCAGCAGATGGAGAAGCAAAAAAGCTTGGGGATTATTCTGAAAATGTAATCTTAATAGTAAATGTTGCAAGTTATTGTGGCAATACTGCTCAATATGAAGATCTTCAGAAGTTACACAAAAAATATTCAAATAAAGGTTTAAGGATTCTTGCTTTCCCTTGCAATGATTTTGGAAACCAAGAACCTAATTCTCTTTCAGAGATTAAGAGTTTTTGTTCAACAAAATTTGGCGTAGAATTTGAAATAATGGGAAAAGTTCACGCAAAAGGCAATACTACAGAACCATACACAACGCTAAATAATGTTGAACCAAAGGGAGATGTTGAATGGAATTTTGAAAAATTCCTAATTGGTAAAGATAGCAATGTAATTGCACGATTCAAACCTAACGTTCAACCATTTGATAATAATTTAATAGCGGCTATAGAAGTCGCATTAGATTCTTGAAACGTAAAAATAATTTATTTTAATTTAGAAAATTATATATTAATACTGAAAACAAAATAATTTTATTTTGCTTTAATTGAAATTAAATTTTTCTTTAATTAATAAGAAAAACCTTTAAATTTAGGTTTCTTTATTTATTTTTCCCTTTTTTATCTTTTTAGTTTTCGGTTTTTCTTCCTTTAACTTTGCTTCTACTACCTCTTCTTTGACTTCAATTACTTCTGGTTCCTCTGTCTTTGCTTCTACTACCTCTTCTTTGACTTCAATTTCCTCTGGTTCCCCTGACTTTGCTTCTATTACCTCCTCTTTACTAAGAAGAAATTTTAATAATCGTTGAAATAAAAACCAACCTTTTTCTATTCTTTTTGGGCC
>CACGEL010000041.1 GCA_902572065.1 uncultured Prochlorococcus sp. | reverse complement strand
AATCAAATTTGAGGTCAAATATCTTAAAACTCCAATAATATCAATATATCTTGAGAAAAACACAATGTTTCGGTTCGGAATTCTGCATGACAAAAAGGTAGTCAACAGACGATTTTTCCGATAATGTCTGGTTCATATATTAAGTTGACTGAATTCATGAGTGATAACACTCCTGAGTCAAATCAAGACTCCGGCTCCGATACAAACTCAGAAAGTAAAAGCTTTTCGGAGAAGTATTCTGATGTAATGGGAAAAATCAATGAAACACTTGGAACTATTGATTGGACCCAAATGGGAAAATATGGTAAAGCAGCAGGCGTAATTGCAGTTGTAGTTATCGCCCAAATAATAATTAAAGTTGTTATTGACACGATTAATTTTTTCCCCATTCTTCCTGGCCTACTAGAACTACTAGGTGTAGTAGTTGCTTGTCAATGGGGTTGGCAAAATCTTCGCACAAGTGAAAATCGTGAAGCAGTTTTAGAAAGGGTTCAAAATCTTAAAAAAACATATTTAGGATAAGTTTAGTTTATAAACTCAATATATTCTTGATATAGCTTTGAACTTGATCAAAATATGAACCTCCAAACATATTGGCATGATTTAGTATGTGATAAAAATTATAAATAATAGTTCTTTTTTCGAATCCTTTTTTAACTGGAATAATTTTGTGGTAATTTTCATAAAACTCACTTCTAAAGTTACCAAATAATCTTGTCATGGCGATATCTACTTCACAATCTGCCCACCAACATGCAGGGTCAAATATTATACCTTTATTCATTTGATTTATCCCTATATTTCCCGACCATAAATCACCATGTACAAGAGAGTTTAATGGTTCATGCTTATATAGTTCCGATTCAATTTTTAACTTTAATTTATTTTTAATATCAGTTTCTAAAAAGTCTTTTCTTAAATTTGCTAATTGAGGTTCAATTCTTAAATTTATAAAACATTTAATCCAATTCTTTTCCCATCCTTTAATTTGATTTGTGGTTCCTATGTAACCATCCATTGGATAACCAAAACTTTCTGGATTAAATTTATTTGATTCAATATGCATTTCTCCTAAACCTTTACCTAATTTTTGCTGATCGGTATTGTGCATATTGATCCATTCCATTAATAAAAGTTCTACATTATTAACTTCTAAGTATGAAATAATTTTAGGAATGATCAAGTTCTCATAATTAGTATATTTTTGTAGATTATTAAGACAGGATTCTTCAAATTTAAGAAATTTTACTGCTCTTTCATTTCTTTTAAGAAAGAATTTGGCATTTTGGAATTCTATTTGCCACGATTTATGAATATCTCCTCCAAAAACTTGTTTTATACTTTTTGGTGAGCCTTCTCCTAATTTATTACAAATTTCGCTAACTTCGTGATGAGGTATTATTTGCATTTTAATGACTAAGACTGAAATTGTTGTAGTTGGAGCTGGTATAGCAGGATTAACCTCTGCAGCAATTTTATCAAAACTAGGACTTTCAGTGACCTTGATAGAATCTCATAATCAATCAGGAGGATGTGCAGGAACCTTTAAAAGAAAAAAATATATCTTTGATGTAGGAGCAACACAAGTCGCAGGTTTTGAAGAAGGAGGAATACACTATAAGATTTTTAAATTTCTAGATATTCCTCTTCCTGAAGCCTTTATTTTAAATCCAGCTTGTATTGTAGATTTAAATGATGGAAGTAAGCCAATACCTATTTGGTATGACAAAAATGAATGGATTAAAGAAAGGGAGATACAGTTTCCAGGCAGTCGTAAATTTTGGCAGCTATGTAATTTAATTCATCAGAGCAATTGGAGATTCGCTAATAACAACCCTGTATTACCCATAAATAATTTGTGGGATTTTTCACAACTTCTTAAAGCATTAGGTCCAATGAACTTAGCAACAGGAATATTGCTTAAATCTACTATTTTTGATCTTTTACGTATTTGTGGATTATCTAATGATCAGAGATTAATTAAGTTTCTTAATTTGCAATTAAAGCTTTATTCCCAAGAAGATGTTTATAAAACAGCAGCTCTATATGGTTCTACAGTTTTGCAAATGTCTCAACAGCCACATGGGTTATGGCATTTAAAAAAATCAATGCAGGTTTTAAGTGAGGCTTTAGAAGATTCATTAAAAAAAACAGGCGGCCATATAGTTTTCGGGCAAAAAGTAAATTCTATAAATTTTGATGATATAAAAAAGAGTTGGAAAGTTTGTGCAATATCTAAGCAAGAGAATTTAGAATATTACGCAGATGATGTAATTTATACACCTCCAGCGCAATCTCTGTTAAACCATCTAGAAAAATCTCTAGATAGAAATCCTTCTTATAAAAGCATAATACAAAGTCTTCCAAATCCAAGCGGGGCTTTGGTATTTTATTCAGCTTTAAAAAAAGAACATATTAAATCAATCTCTTCAAATCATTATCAATTTGTTTCTAAAGAATTAGGGTCACTTTTTGTATCTATAAGTGAGGACGGAGATGGTAGAGCTCCAATAGGAGAAATTACAATGATAGCAAGCCTTTTTACAAAAACTAATGACTGGTTTAATTTAGATAAACATAATTATATTAAGAAAAAAAAGGAGTATCTTCAAAAAATATCATTCGCTTTAGAAAATCAATTTGAAATTTCTTGTGAAAACTGGATTCATAAGGAATTGGCGACACCATTAGGATTTGAAAGATGGACTAATAGGCCAAATGGGATTGTAGGTGGTTTAGGCCAAAGTCCTGATATTTTTGGTTTATTTGGGTTGTCAAGTAGAACTCCTTTCAAAGGTTTATGGTTATGTGGAGATTCTATTTATCCAGGGGAGGGCACAGCTGGTGTTAGTCAGTCTGCAATGATGGTCTCAAGGCAAGTTTTGGCTTCTAAAGGGATAAATGATTTTAATTTATAAAATTTGATCTTATTTCCATTGCTTTTGTAAGTTTTTTAGAAAGTAATTCCCAATTTTTATTTTTGATTAGAGTTTCAATTTCATTAATATTACTTTTAAACTCTTTTATTGCATTCAAGATATTTTCCTGATTATTTGCAGCTAAATCCAAACCCAGATTTGGATTACCACCTCCAACTCTTGTTGTGTCTGAAAATCCTGTGGAAGCAATATTTTGAGTTAAATCTAATAGTGATTTATTTTTTTCTTTATAAGCCGTTTTTATTAATGAAGAAGCGACAAATATTGGTAAATGAGATATTAAAGAAACTGCTTCATCATGTTCTTTGGGTGAAGCTTTAAATATCTCGCATTTCATAGAAGTTATTAGATTACTGAGTTTATCTATGGCATCTAAATTTGTTTTTGAAGTAGGAGTAATAATCCATTTTGCATTATCTAATAAACTTTCAAAACCGGCATCTACCCCTTTTTGTTCCGTACCTGCCATAGGATGAGATCCAATAAATAATGGATGTATCTTTTCCCAAGTTTTAATTATTGGTTCTTTAATAGAACCCACATCGGTCAATATCGCTTCTTTAGGTATTACGCTTTTTAATTCATTTGAGGGATGGATTAAATCTTTTATAGGCAATGCCAGTATAATTAAGGAACATTCTTTTAAAATTTCAAGATCGCAGCTAACAATATTGGCAAGTTTATTTTCTATTGCTTTTTTTTTATTGACATTATTATTTGTGACTCCATAAATTTTGTGGTTTAACCTTTGGAGCTTTAACCCTAATGAACCACCAATAAGTCCTAATCCTACAATTCCAATATTCATTGATTATTAATTAAAGTGCTTATTAATATTGATAACAAATTTTTGTATATTAGTATCATCTTTTTCTAATTTGGTATTAGGTGGATTATAAATGCTTGAAATTGTAAGTCATCAATACTTAAAAAAATTTATTAAATCCCATCAAACAGATTGGAATGATGTTTATTCTTTTGGGCGAATAATTTCAAAGTGTCTTCAAACCAATGAAAC
>CACGEL010000040.1 GCA_902572065.1 uncultured Prochlorococcus sp. | reverse complement strand
TTCAGAAAATCTAGAGCTTAATTGCGAAAGATTCTTTCTTAATAGCAAGGAAAAGAAAACTCTAAAAGATTACTTAAATATTACAAATCAATTAGAAAATGAAAAAGAAAAATTTCTATATTTAACCCCCTCAAGTTGGACGGAATTTATTGAAACAAGAATTTCAGATGAAGAAACAGTTAAATTGTTAATTTGCAATGGGGGTTTATTTTGGAAATCATTTTTTAAATGGCTATTTATTTATAAATTTATTAAGTCAAAGAAAAGTGGGGAATTATTAAAAAGTGAAGGCTGGCAACCAGGAAAAGAAATGGGGGATGAGATTAAAAGGTTAAGATATATAGAGATCGATAAGATCAAAAGGAAATAACTATAAATTCATTACTTCTCCTACCTTATACCAAGCATCCTTTAAAAAACTTTCATATTTAGGGTCACAACTGATCAAAAGTGGGCCACATGTTTGTGGATCTAATAATAATGAGATTTTTTCTTTAAAGCTTTCACTATCTAATTTATTTTTTTGAGAAAAAGAGATAATTCTTTTATTTCGTTTTTCTGCGAGAATTTGATCAAATATTTCTTTATTTGACTCAAACAGAGAACTTTGAATGCCTTTTTGTATCAAATCAAAGACTCCTGGATAAGCCTTAAATGCCAATAAATCTAATAAAACCTTAATAGGTTCTAGTTTGTTAGCTTTCCTTATTAGATTAGATGAATCAATCATCTCTTTAAGATGTCCTATAAATCCATATCCTGTTATATCAGTAGCTGCATTTATAAATGTTTCTCCAAACTTATCTTGAAGTAAATAGATTTGGTCAATCAATGGCTGCTGACTTTTAACTAAATTTCTCATTATCTCCTGGGAACTCTCTTTCAGATTTATATTTCTAGTTTGAGCAGCGAAAAAAATTCCAACACCTAGAGGTCTTGACATTAGTAAAATATCTCCTTTTTGCATGCCGGATTTGAGCCATGGTTTTGCTCCATTTTTTAATACTCCCTGAACAATTAAAGAAATGTCAATACCTAAAGAATAAGGTTTATCAACTAAATTTCTTGATTCAAAAGTATGACCTCCAATTAACTCTCCTCCTTGATCTTCAACTGTTGACTTTATACCTTTGAGACAATGTGAAAAAAGATAACTTTGAAAATCTTTTTCTACTTTTGGAAGAGATATCAAGGCCTGTACAGATGAAAGTTTTACTCCAGAAGCCCATAAATCTGAGCAAGCATGCAAAACAGTGATTTTTGCATTTAGCCAAGGATCACTTATCAATGCAGGAAATCCATCAACGCTTTGAAGAATAATATCTTGATTCCTATTATAAATTTCAACGGAATCTTCAGGAGAATTTGCAAAATTTTCTAGTTGAGCATTTCTTAAGGACTTATTTAAAGTACTTTGAGGAATTTTTGCGGCGCATCCTCTACAATCATTCATCAAATCTTCTTTATAGTTTTGATTCATATTCAAATCTAAAAGATGAAATTTATTGATAAAAGCTTTATCAATTTTATTTTTAAGGTTCCAAATAAAAAAAGAAGGTCCAATTACAAAATCACCATAAATAGCAAAAGCTTTTGGGATTTTTTCAGTACAAGAATTTACTATTTGCAAACCAAATTTTTGAGGGAACCATTTTCTTAATGATTGGCCTTTTAAGTCCCTCTGAATATTAGTTGCCAATATATTTAAAACCTTTACTGCAAAGATTCCAGATGAAGGTCGCTTAGAAGATCCTATAACTGCGCAATCACCAGTGGCAAAAGTTCCTAGAAAATTTTTCAACTTTAGTTTCTGATTTGTAATAAATCGTCCTTTTGAATCCAATTCTGAAATATTTTTTTGTACCCATTGTGGTGATGAATTTCCTGTACATAAGAGAATTCTTCCATAATCAACAGGAAGATTTTTAACTATTTCTATATTAGATCTGGATAAAGTTTTTAGAATTTTATTATTTATTTTATTTGGTTTACAAAGAATCTTTAGAGATCTTTTATCCCATCTTTTTCTTAGAGCAAAAGCAATTTCAATTGCGGCAAGTCCACTGCCAACAATAATAAAAGATTTTTCAGTTTCAGAATCAAACTTATCTTCGTTTTTAATTAATTCATAAGCTTTAAAAAAAGGTTTAATTGGGAAGGCAATTTTATTATTAACTAAATCTTCAAATTCTCCAGGAATATTAGTTTGACTTCCATAGTTAAGTACTGATTTTGAGTAAAAAATTGATGGCCTATTTTTTAAGTAAATCTTTTTTAATTGTAAATCTATATTTATTACCTCTTCGTTTATAAAACATACTCTTGCCTTTTGGGCTAAAGATCTTATATCAATTAAACTATCATCTATAGAAATTGATTTAGCAATTACAGAAGGGAACATAGCCGAATAAACTAAATTAGTATCTCTGGATATAATTGAGATAGGAACTTCTGGCATTAATTTCGGATCCATCAACCATTTTCTCATCAAAAGAACATTTGTATGTCCTCCTCCAATTAGTACTAGATGGTTAAAAGTCATTTGCATCCCAATGAATAAAGAGCATTTATTACCAATTAAAAATTCAAGGTTAGGAATAATAGGTGGAAGTGGTTTCTATTCAATAGATAAAATTGAATGTTTTAAAGAAATTGAAGTCAATACACCTTATGGTAAACCCTCTGATTCAATTAGGCTTTTTAAAATTGGTAATTTAGAGGTAGCTTTTATAGCTAGGCATGGTAGATTGCATAGCCTAAATCCTACTGAAATTCCTTACAAGGCAAACATTTGGGCTCTCCGATCAATTGGAGTGAGATGGTTAGTCGCCCCGTCAGCAGTAGGCTCACTGCAAGAACAAATAAGACCTCTTGATATAGTTGTACCTGATCAATTTATTGATAGAACTAATAATAGACCAGCAACATTTTTTAATGAAGGAGCAGTAGCGCACGTAACTATGGGGGATCCTTTCTGTAGGAATTTATCAAGAATTTTAAGTAATGTTGGAGAAAAAAATATCCCTGGAGGGAGGCAATTACATAGAGGGGGGACTTATCTCGCTATGGAGGGACCTG
Source organism: uncultured Prochlorococcus sp. (assembly GCA_902572065.1). The sequence continues at coordinate 1,200 of CACGEL010000040.1, read as the reverse complement.
CTTTCTCTACTAGAGCAGAATCTAACTTGTATAGGAGTTGGGGATGTTCAATAATAGGAATGACTAATCATACTGAAGCAAGATTAGCTAAAGAAGCCGAGATAGCTTATTCCTCTTTATCTATGGTCACTGATTATGATTGCTGGCATCAAACTCATCAGGAAGTATCTGTTGAGATGGTTCTGGAAAATCTTAGAGAGAATAAAGAAGTTGCTAATAAAATCGTCTTTGAAATAGCCAAAGTTATCGATTTAGAGAGACCTCAAAGCAAGTCTCATAGTTCTTTGAAGGATGGTTTAATAACCCAAAAAGAAAATATCCCCAACTCTACAAAAGAGAAGTTAAAGATATTTACAGATTCTTATTGGAGCTCAACTAAACAAAATGGCTAAAAGGTATGGCCTTTTTAGCTTGCACCCATTCCATTGTATGATCCGTAGAAAAATATACCTAATACAAATATAACTGCTATTCCACCAGCTGTAGCAACTAGCCAAAGTGGAAGAGTGCCTTCTGTCCATCTTCTTTCCCATGCAACAGCAGGTCTACCATCAGGCAATCTATCGGGAATTCGGCCATCAGGGCCTTTTAATTTACTCATAATTTTAATTTAGTTGAAAAAGTAACTGGAAAATAAAATTCCCAATACAAATACTGATAATAAGCCTAAATAAAGACTTGTACGATTAAGTTCTACCGGAACTTTATTCGGATTTTCGTTTACTTGCATAATTAATAAAGTTAACGTCTGATAAATTGCATAGCTGCTATAGCACCTAAGAAAAATACTGAAGGTATTGCAAGAGCGTGAACTGCTAGCCAACGTACAGTAAAGATTGGATAAACGCGGACTTCAACAGCCTGCATTGGAGCTTGAGAATTTGACATAATTATTTTGTTCTTAAATCTAATTGAGATTTAGCATCATATCTTTGTGTTACAACAGGTGCTTTTGATTCAGAAGACTGGAAATAACTATCGGGACGTGGAGTTCCAAAAGCATCATAGGCTAGACCTGTATAAACAAATAGGAAACCTGCTATAAAGATAGCTGGAAGTGTTACTGCATGAATAATCCAGTATCTTATACTGGTGATTATTTCAAAGAATGGGCGTTCACCCGTTGAACCTGCGGCCATAATCACAATAATTTACTTTATGATCTTACAAGGAAAAATCATAAGTTTGTGGAGAAATTTA
>CACGEL010000039.1 GCA_902572065.1 uncultured Prochlorococcus sp. | reverse complement strand
TATTCTCTTGGAGGAGGGGTCGGCGTTAAGACACCAGTTGGGCCATTAAGATTAGATGTAGCTAGCAAAGAACTAAGTGGTGATTGGAGATATACTCTTGGAGTTGGATGGAAATTTTAAGTGATTTCGTGGCCTTCTAATTATGATTTCTGTTACACTCTCTCTGGTGTTATTAATAAAGAGGGAATAGGACTTCACAGTGGAGAAAAAACAAGAGTTAAAATTTCACCGTTTGAAAAAGAGGGGTTTTATGTTTCTTTTGCAGATAAGCCTGATGAGATTTTTAAGTTAGATCAAAATCTAATTGGTAGCACTATGTTATGTACTGCAATTAAATTAGCAGGAAGAAATTTATATACAATTGAGCACTTATTAGCCTCATTGGCAGGCTGTGGATTGAATTATATCCTTATCGAAGTTGATGGTAGGGAAATACCATTACTAGATGGATCAGCGATTCAATGGGTTAAGGCATTTGAAGAAGTTGGTATTAAAAAAGTTCCTAAACCAACAAATTTTATACGAGAAATTAATAAATCAATTGTTTTAAATAAAAATAGTTCAGTTATAGCTTTAACTCCATCAAACAAAATAACAATTATCTCAACAATAAGTTTTCCGTATAAAGCAATTGGAAATCAAACTTATGTAATAGATTTGAATCCTAAATGTTTTGTTGAAAATATTGCTCCAGCGAGGACATTTGGTTTTAAGGACCAATTTCAAGAGTTAAGTGAACTTGGATTAATCAAAGGGGGTAGTTTAGAAAATGCCCTTGTCTGTGATGGAGATAAATGGGTTAATCCTCCATTAAGATTTAGTAATGAACCTATAAGACATAAAATTTTAGACCTTATTGGGGACTTGGCTTTGGTAGGGTTACCTAAGGCACAAATTTTAGTATATAAAGGATCACATTCTTTAAATGCTTTATTGGCCTCATCACTAAAAAATTAACTTTATCTTTTTTAAGTTTTGGAAAAGCAATTATTGAGTGAAAATAAACAACTATCATCTGAGGAAATACTAGGTCTTTTGCCTCATAGATTTCCTTTTGCTCTGGTAGATAGAGTTATAGAAAATGTTCCAGGCAAAAAAGCTGTTGCATTGAAAAATATAACTATAAATGAGCCTCAATTTCAGGGTCACTTCCCAGATAGACCTTTAATGCCTGGAGTGCTTATTGTTGAATCAATGGCTCAAGTAGGAGGAATAATCGTAACACAAATGCCTGACCTCCCTAAAGGGCTTTTTGTTTTTGCAGGTATTAATAATGTCAAATTTAGAAGACCAGTTGTACCTGGCGATCAATTAGTAATTACCTGTGAGTTATTAAGTATAAAACGACAAAGATTTGGGAAGGTAAAAGGTGAAGTTCATGTTGATGGTAAGTTAGTTTGCTCAGGCGAATTAATGTTTTCATTAGTTGATTAATAAAATGGAGATCAAAAATACCAAAGTAAATTCTTATTTTAAAGGTGCCAGAGTGCATCCCAATGCATTTGTCGATTCAAGTGCAGAATTGCATGATGGAGTTTCAATTGCGAGTGGAGCGATTGTTGGACCAAACGTAATCATTGAAGCTGGTACCAAAATAGGATCTAATGCTGTAATTGAAGGAAAAACTAAAATAGGTAAAAATAATAAAGTCTTCCCAAATGTTTTTATAGGTCTTGAGCCCCAAGACCTTAAATATCAAGGTGCATCTACAGAGGTAATTATTGGAGATAATAATACATTTAGAGAGTGCGTAACTATTAATAAGGCAACTGATGAAGGAGAGAAAACAATTATTGGGAATAATAATTTATTAATGGCATATACACATATTGGTCATAATTGTGAACTTGGTAATGGAATTGTTTTGTCAAATAGTGTGCAGGTTGCTGGTCATGTAAAAGTTGAAGATAATGCAATTATTGGAGGTTGTTTAGGTATACATCAATTTGTACATGTTGGATATCTCGCAATGATAGGAGGAATGACTAGAGTAGATAGAGATGTGCCTCCTTTTTGCTTGGCAGAGGGGCATCCTGGTAGATTGCGAGGCCTAAATAGGGTAGGAATTAAAAGAAGTGGGTTGATGGGAGATAAAGAGTTTGATTTGAAATCATTGCAAAATACATGGAATTTATTATTTAAGTCTAATGACGTATTTTCTATTTCATTGGAGATAGCGATGAAAGGAAAATTAGATATTTCTTCTACTAAGCTATGTAATTTTTTACAAGATTCAATATCTAAGAAAAGAAGAGGACCAATGCCTTCAATTAATTTATGAATAAAAAAATATTCATAAGTACTGGAGAAGTTTCAGGAGATTTACATGGAAGTTTATTAGCTAATGCTTTATTAAATGAAGCTAAAAAATGTTCGATTGATTTAGAACTATATGGCTTGGGCGGAGAGAGAATGAGAACAGAGGGTGTGAAAATTTTGCAAGATACTACTTCAATAAGTGCCATAGGGATTTGGGAGGCTTTGCCACTTATTATTCCAACAATTCAAGTACAAAAAAAATTTTATAGATCACTTAATAACTTATCGCCGGATTGCTTAGTTCTAATAGACTATATGGGTCCTAATATTAAAATTGGAAGAAAATTAAGAAATAAGAGGAATAAAATCCCAATTTATTATTATATTGCCCCTCAAGAGTGGGCTTGGAGAGTTGGTAATAATTCTACGACGGATCTAATAAGCTTTTCCGATAGAATTTTTGCAATTTTTAAACAAGAAGCAAATTTTTATAAAAGAAGAGGAGGTAATGTTTTATGGATTGGACATCCGATGATCGATTTGATAAAAAAACTTCCAACCAAAAAAGATTCTAGGAAAATCCTAAAGCTTCGAGCAAATGAAAATATATTATTATTGATGCCAGCATCGAGACCTCAAGAATTAAAATATGTATTACCCGTTTTTATGAAGGTAGCTAGAAAATTACAACAAAAATACCCAAATCTTATTGTTTATATTCCTTCTTGTAGAGAAGTTTTTGATGTTAAATTCAAAATGGCTTTAGATAAGTATAAAGTTAAAGGTAAAGTTATATCTCAAAATGATATTGATGAATTAAAAACATATATTTATTCATTATCTAAATTAGCTCTATGTAAATCAGGAACAGTAAATATGGAATTAGCTTTATATGGGATACCTCAAATCGTTGGATATAGAGTTAGTAGAGTAACAGCTTTTATTGCAAAAAAAATTTTGAATTTCAAAGTTAAATTTATTTCACCAGTAAATTTATTAGTAAAAAAGTTAATTATTCCTGAATTCGTTCAAAAAGAATTTGAGGTAAAAAAAATATTTGATAAAGCTTGTAGAGTTATAGATAGTAAATCAGAAAAAGCAAAAATTTCAAAAGGTTATGCTGTCTTAAAAAAAGAGTTAGGTCAAGTAGGTGTTGTCAAAAGGGCTGCTGAAGAAATTATTAATTCTTTAATTTGATGTTTATAATTGAAAAATGAAATATCTTTTCTCATTAATTATTATATTTTCAATATTAGTAAATCCTATAAATACTTTCGCTAAAGAAGTGGTACTTGCAGGAGGATGTTTTTGGTGCTTAGAACATGATTTAGAGTCATTAAAAGGAGTTAATTCAGTAACAAGTGGATACTCTGGTGGAGTTTTACAAAAACCTACTTATGAGAATCATGATGGACATCAAGAAGTCGTTTTAGTAAATTATGATTCTGAAGTGGTAACTTTATCAGAAATATATAGATTATATTTTAGAAATATTGATCCACTTGACGCAGGAGGTCAATTTTGTGACAGAGGTAATTCTTATAGACCAGTCATATTTTTTGGAAATTCAGATGAAGAGAATGAAGCAAGTAAATCCCTTCTTTCTGTTTCAAAGGAACTGGGAGTTAAATTAGAACAAATTAGTGTTGAGTTAAAACCAAAAAGTCAGTTCTGGGAAGCTGAGGATTATCATCAGGATTTTGCTAATAGAAATGAATTAAAATATAAGTTCTATAGATACACTTGCGGCAGAGACCAAAGATTGGACAGATTATGGAAAGATAATGCTAGATCAATTAATGTTTGGTCTGAATAATTATTTATGATCAATACATTTATTTTTAATCCATTGGACTAAAGTTTTAACTCCGTATCCTGTAGCTCCTGATGGGTTAATCCCTTTATTTTTGTCAGTCCAACAAGTTCCAGCTATGTCTATATGAGCCCATTTTATATTGCTATCAAAAAATTCTTCTAGAAATAATGCAGCAGTTATTGATCCTCCTGCCCTTGGCCCAGTGTTTTTCATATCGGCAATGTGTGACTTAAGACCATCTTTATAAGATTTTTGTAAAGGCATTTGCCATAATGATTCTCCAGCTTGGGATGATGCTGTTTTTAAGTCCTTTGCCATCAAATTATTATTGGTCCAAAAACCGGCTACATCATTTCCTAATGCAACAACAATTGCGCCAGTCAAAGTAGCAAGATCAATTATTGAATCAGGTTTTAAATTTGATGCATAGGTTAATGCATCGGCCAATGTGAGCCTACCCTCAGCATCAGTATTATTAATTTCAATTGTCTTGCCATTTGAAGCTTTTATTACATCTCCTGGATGTACAGCTGATCCATTTATCATATTTTCGCAAGCTGCCACAATAAAGTGTATTTCTAATCCGTCTGGTTTTATAGCTCCAAGTGCTTTGGCAGCTCCTAAAACTGCAGCGCTCCCACCCATGTCATATTTCATCATTTCAATTTGAGATGCTCCAACTTTTAGGTTGTAGCCTCCTGAATCAAAGGTTAGACCTTTGCCTACTAATGCAATCTTTTCTTTGACAGGACTTTTTGACTTTAAAGTCAAGTGTATAAATTTAGGTTCTAAATCAGAACCTTTGGCTACAGCTAAATATGCACCCATACCTAAATCTTCACATTCATTTTTCTCAAGGATTTTAATTTCTAAGCCATGATCCTTAGCTATTTTTGAAGCTTGTTTAGACATTTCTAGTGGAGTAAGACTATTTGGGGGAGCAGCTACAAGCCGCCTCGCAAGCTCAACACCTTCACAAAGATATCCTGTCTCATCGAAATTTATATCTTCAAATTTATTTAAATTCAAAAATTCAATTTCTTTTAGAACTTTTTTATCAGCTCTTTTGCTATTGAATCGATTATCTTTATAGGCTGATAATCTTGCTGCTTCTCCAAAAGATCTAATTTCTTCTTGAGAGTTTATTAATTCCCAAGGAAACAGGATACTAATTTTTTCATCTTTATCAGCACTTTTTCTAATGGTTTCTGCTAGAGAACTTTTAATATCATTAGTACTAATATTTTTGCTTTCTCCAAGACCAATAATTATTAGAGTTTGTAATTTCTGATCAAAAAAATCGAAGTTTAAGACCTTTC
>CACGEL010000038.1 GCA_902572065.1 uncultured Prochlorococcus sp. | reverse complement strand
AGGTGACCGATGAATGTAAACCATCCTAGGAAGAACTGAGCTGCAGCTAACCATTGTCTTAAGTTAACGAAGTTAACAGCATTTGGTTCAGTAATAATACCTCCAACAGAGTTGATAGAAGCATTAGGTGCATGAGTCATATATTCAGCTGCTCTTCTAACTTGCCAAGGCTGAATATCATTTTGGATTTTCTCGAGGCTCAAACCGTTAGGTCCTCTAAGAGGTTCTAACCATGGACCTCTGAAGTCCCAAAATCTCATTGTTTCACCACCAAATATAATTTCACCAGTAGGAGATCTCATGAGATACTTTCCTAACCCTGTTGGTCCCATAGTTGTGCCCACATTAGCTCCAATCCTTTGGTCTCTCACTAAGAAAGTAAAGCTTTGGGCTTGTGAAGCTTCAGCATTTGTAGGTCCATAGAATTCTGATGGGTAAGCAGTATTGTTAAACCAGATGAAAGTTGATGCAATAAAACTTGCTACACAAATTCCACCAAGAGCATAACTTAATAGTCCTTCACCATTCCAGATGAATGCTCTTCTTGCCCAACCAAATGGTTTGGTAAAGATGTGGAATAATCCTCCAAGTATCTCAATTACACCAACATAAACATGGCCACCAACTATATCTTCAATTGAGTTAACACCGATTAGAGAACCGGCACCTCCCCATGGAGATCTAAATAGATAACCAAAAATTACTCTTGGATCCAAAGTTGGATTAACAAGTCGGACTTCTCCACCTCCAGGTGCCCAAGTATCATATGCACCGCCAATAAAACACCAGTTTACTGACCAAGCTAATGCACCTACACCTAGAACTATTAGATGATAACCAAGGATGTTGGTCATCTGATTTTTATCTCTCCAATCAGTAGAGAAGAAAGGGAAATCTTGCTCAAGCTTTTCTGGGCCAGCTAATGAGTGGTAAATTCCCCCAAACCCAAGCACTGCAGAAGCTATTAAATGAACCACACCTACTTGGAAGAAAGGCATGATATCAGTAACTTCACCACCAGGACCTATGCCGTAGCCAAACATAGCTACGTGTGGCATACAGATTAAGGCTTGCTCCCATTTAATTGAATTAAATTCGCTAATATCTTTTTTAACTTTCTCCGCAAAAACAACTAGAGAATTAAACAATTGACTAAATACAAATATATAAAAAAATAACCTCATTTAGAAAAATCTTCGATTCGCCAAACTAACCCCCTTAATAATACTCCCCAAAAACTATATCTATCAATTTAACTTAGTAATCAAATAGCAATATGCACTAATCAAATCTAGCTAACAAATTTGTTTATCTAAAGGCAGAGCTCCCTTTGAAACTCAAATCATGCTGAAATAATGATAAAGTCAATAAAAAGTGGATAAATCAATTAACAAATGAGCAAGGTTAAATTAAGTAATAAGATCAAATATGCTTTAGCTTCAATTATAAAAAAGCTTTGTTATAAACTTGGTAAATTCTTGTCTTTTTTTATTCCAAATCTTGTTATCTATGGAATACAAAATAAAATACGCCCCATTAAATACAAAAATCGAACAATATTTCATATTGAGGATATGAGTTGGATTACTAGGTACAGGGCAATTAGTTTTGAATATAAAGAGCCAGAAACCTTAAAATGGATAGAAAGCTTTGATCAAAATCAATGTCTTCTTGATGTAGGTGCCAATATTGGTATATATACCCTTTTTGCTTTATTTAAAGGACATCAAGTAATAGCTATAGAACCCGAAGCTCACAATTTCTGCCTACTTAATCGAAATATAATGATTAATCATTTTAGTGATAGAGCGATAAGCTATCCAGTCGCGCTAAATGATAAGCTAACAATCTCGAAATTAAATTTAGCGAGTTTTGAATACGGCTCTGCTTTACATTCTTATGATAGAACCATAAATCAATACGGAGTTGAATTCAATCCAATTACAAGGCAGGGTGTTATTGGAGTAACTATGGATGAACTGATTTCATCTTTAAAAAAGGAAGTCAATCATATAAAAATTGATGTTGATGGTAATGAATTTCTTGTATTAAAGGGTGGTGAGAAAACATTTAGAAGTGATTCATTGCAATCAGTTTTAATAGAATTAGACTACACACATATGGAATACAAAAGTTCATTAGAACTAATTGAGTCATATGGATTTAAGCTACATAATATAGACTCAAAATCTAATAAAAGAATTAGAAGAGATTCCCATTCAACCGCAAATCATATTTTTCTAAGAGTTTAATTAATGTCATTATTTTTCCCTATTCTTAAGAGTAACGAAATTTATCAAGGAAGTACAATAGTTCACAATTTTCCGCCTAATAATGTTCAAAAAGTTTTACCTAAGTCAAGATATTTAAACCTTATTTGGATGGATGCTAATTGCTGGAAAACCAAATTAATTACTAAGATAAAACCTTTTGAATCTAGAGAGTTTTTTTATGACTTAATAAAACCAAAGGAGACCAATAATGATCTATTAATAATATGCATGACAGATGAACCTCTGCCGCCAATTATGACTTCATTACCTAAAATTACACTCCCAACAACAACTCCTAACTGGAGATCAACAGTTTGTATTTACAGGGATAATTCCTATGCAAGTTATCAAGGAGAAATAGAACCTTTTCCAGAAAAAGCAACTTTTTTATCGTTTATGCCTTTTATGCAAAAGAAAATAAATATAAACAATTACCTTATCTTTCTGAATCTTGAATCAAAACCTAACTCAAGGAAAGGTTGCCTAAAATTTTCTACAATCAGACAACCTGAAATTATTATTAAAGATGTTGAAATAAAATCAAATAGTTGCAATTTTATAGATCTTAATAATCTGAATATTGAGGATAATGATTTATTAGTTTGTTATACCAAAAGCATGTCTGGGATACCATTATTCTTATCATTTTCGAATGTCGATAGCACAATGAGTCTTGAGCATACTCATCCTCCTGCTTCATTTCTTATTCATGGCAATAGAAATAATTTGCAAAAGATTATTAAAGAAAAATGGTTTAATATACTACCTTTATGATTACTAACCGCATATTAAAAGCACTCAAAAATCCAGAGAAAATAATACCTTATATCAGAAACAGATATGCACCAATTGTTGCTACAAATCCACAAGATAGTAAATTCACTTTTAGTGATTTATTTATTTGGAGATGTGGTAATCATTGGAAGACTATTTACGAGTTATTTCCTTATATTTACTTATTAAGCAAGAAAGATGAACACCCTAATATCGAAGAATGCAAGTCTCGTTTAGTAATCCTCTCCAATGATGGTAACTTAATTGCCGAAAATATAGTCGAATTTGAGCCTACAAGAAAATCTAGTTTAAATATTGCCGATTATATTCCTTCTTCTATGTCTTCATATCAATATGGGACATTTATGATATTTCATGAAAATATACCGAGAAAAGAAATTCTCAATGGAGGATATTTAACAGATAGAGGCTATACAAGTTATGGTTTTGGAAGTAGTAATACTTTAAGTTTCGTCCATGGTAATTTGGATGCGGTTTCAGGTAAATACTCTAATGGAGGAATCGAGGAACTTACATATTTAAAAAGTACTTTTTTAAAACGCTCTTTTCAACTGCAATACCTATTTACCCCCATTAATAGCTATGAAATAGCAATTACTAATCCAACATGTAAAAGCCATAAAGTGTGTCTTAATTTCTTTAATAATAAAGGAGAGAAGTTTCATTCCATAGAAATAGAGCTTTCTACTCTTGGAGTAAGAATATTGCAATTACCAAGTTTTGAATATAATTTTTTAATTTCTATCAGAAGTAATTTACCCATGGCTCGCCCTCTAATTTTTAAATTAACTAATCAAAAACTCGTCGACGTTTTTCATGGTTAATGGGAATAAATAATATTTCAAATTTCTTAGTAAATTCTTTATTATCATTAAATCTTTCGACTGCCTCACACTTTATAACATGTTAAAAAAGAGCATCAATAATTATAGTTCATTCTTTAAAATCTTATAGATGAACGAAAGCTTACAGTTATTTAAAAAGAATTTAATAATCACAAAGTAATTATATTTACCTTAGATCAAATGATTTTATATTGAGCTAATCATAGAATTAATTTGCATTTATTGTAGAATAATATGATTGATATGGTCTTTTGCTTAAATAAGGATAATGAGTTCCTTTAATCATAATAATATCTTTAAACAATTATCACCTCTGAACTTAGGCTCCAAATATTTTTTGCTGATAAATATAGTAATTATTGTTTTAATATTTTTTGAAAGAAGGTTTATTTATTTTAGAGATTATTCGATTATCTGGGATGGTGCCTACAGATTAACTCAAGGACTTTCTCCTTATACTGACTTTGGTATTCCTTTAGGGCCGGTTAGTTTTTATTTACCAGCACTATTTTTTTATTTGTTTGGAGCTTCATGGCTTAATTTGCAATTAAGTCAATTAGTTATAAATATTGCTCTAATGGTTATAGCTTGGAAGTTATTAAATGCTATACAACTAAATAAATATATATCAAATTTAGGATTAGTATTCTTTACATTCAACTATATTATTTTACTTTCTCATCCTTGGTACAATATTACTGCAACGTTCTTATTTTTATTAAATATTCTTTTAATATTAAACTATAAATCGCATACAAATTTTCTGGCTGGTTTGGTTTGTATTGCATGTATTTTTACTAAGCAAGATTATGGATTAATGAGCCTAATCTCTTCTATGGTTTTGGTTCTATTTACAAACGAAGACCATTCAAATAATAAAGTGGTTTCAATTCCTAATAACTTTAGATATCTATTAAAAAGATTAAAATCAAAAAGATTTTTATTTTTGCTTTTTGGACTTTTCATAGCAAGTAGTTTTTTTTTATTTTTATTTGACAATTCTGAATTTAGCTACTGGTTCAACTACGGTCAATTTCCACATAATCTACGCAGACCTTCAATAATTAGAACTTTTTTAAGTGCACGATTCATTTTAGCTATGTTATCCCTATGGCTAGCTATAAGGAAAAAGGATGTTTCTCTAATTGTTTCTTTCTTAGTTCTAATCACATCTTCCTTTTGCAGTCAAACAAGCGGCCTTGGTTATACTTCAGGATTCTTTGTTTTTTTAGCACCGTTGGTTTTGTTCAAATTCTATAAAGCAAGCAGAGGTAATTACAAGTTGCTCCCTATTTTCACTATTTTGTTTTTAATAATTAATAGTACCTTTGACAATATGATGAGAAGTTTCTCAGTAGTTAAAGGCATAAGTACAAATAAGTTGGAGACTAATAATATGCGATATAATGTTCGAGAATCAGATTTAATTCATTTGAATAAATGTGCTCCTCAGTTTAAGAATATATATGGCCCTTCTTCAGTTTGTTACCAATTAGATCTAATTAGAGAACAGCTAAAAGGAATAAATAAAAATCAAAACTTAATTTTCCTAAATATATCAGAATTGACTACCTTTTCTTCAATCTTAAATCTATCTACTCCTGACAATCTTCCTCTTTGGTTTCATGAAGGAGTAACCTTATTCAAAAGAGAAAAAGAAATCATAAGGAAAGGTTTAATCAATCAGAATTACGATCTTATAGCTTTACAAGCTGCACATGAAAATTGGACTCCCTTCT
>CACGEL010000037.1 GCA_902572065.1 uncultured Prochlorococcus sp. | reverse complement strand
CAAAACTTAAATAAATTTTGGTCGGAAGAGGGTTGTTTGATCATGCAACCTTATGACACTGAAAAAGGTGCAGGAACAATGAATCCTCATACTTTTTTAAGAGCAATTGGGCCAGAACCTTGGAGTGTTGCTTATACTGAACCATGTAGAAGACCCACTGATGGTAGATTCGGAGATAATCCAAATAGGGCTCAACATTATTTTCAATATCAAGTAATTATTAAACCATCTCCTGACGGAATTCAAGAGAAATATTTATCTTCTTTGGAGTTTTTAGGAATTAATCCTAAAGATCATGACATAAGGTTTGTAGAAGATAATTGGGAGTCGCCTACTCTTGGCGCATGGGGGGTGGGCTGGGAGGTCTGGTTGGATGGAATGGAGGTAACGCAATTTACTTATTTTCAACAATGTGGAGGAGTTGACTGTAACCCAATTCCTATTGAGATAACTTACGGATTAGAAAGAATTGCGACTTTTTTGCAAGATAAAGAAAGCATTTGGGATTTAGATTGGAATAAAGATTTCAATTACAGTGATATATGGCTTCAATTTGAAAAAAATCAATGTGAATTTAACTTTACAGAATCAAATCCCGATAATATTAGGAAACTATTTGCTTTATACCAAGAAGAAGCTAATTCTCTTGTTGATAAAAAACTCACTTTTCCTGCTTTAGATTTTGTATTAAAATGTAGTCACTGCTTTAACTTGCTTGATGCTAGAGGAGTTATTTCTGTTACTGATCGTGCTCAATATATAGAAAAGATTCGAAACTTAGCAAGAGAAGTAGCATCTTCATGGATGAAAGAAAGAGAGTCTTTGAACTTTCCTTTATTAAAAAAAATATAAATATAAATAAAAACAATAGTTAGGTATCAAATGTTACTTGGGATTGAAACTATTTAATCTACCCCGAAAAGTTACACTCGATACAATATGTATACCCACTAATATGGGTTTTTTCGTGTGAGGTAAAATGAAACTCTTCCAACAATTGTTGGTTGCCACCGCTTCTGTAGGTTTAATTTCTCCTATAGCTGCACAAGCTTCCGACGTTTTTAATCTTGAAGGGATGAATGACTACAGCAGTAGTAAAACATCATCTACTAAAGAAATTTTTGACAGTAAATCATTCGTTAATGAAGATTTTGCAACACTCAAAGAGAGTGACCAGGGATTAGAATCTTATCAAAATAACTTTGAAGCTGGTTCTTTTTCTGATACAACAACTTTTGACGGTAAAGCAGTCTTCACTCTTGGTAACGTAACAGATGATGCAGGAGCCGAAGGTCCTTTGGCGACATATATGTGGACAAGTAACCTTAATACAAGTTTTACAGGGGATGATAATCTTTACGTTAGATTAAAAACTGGTAACTCAACTAGTTGGCAAAAGTCAACAACTTATGGAACATATTTGTCTTCATCTAAAGGTAATAGTGATGTCCTAAAAGTTGACAAAATTTGGTATACATTCCCTGTTAGTGAAAATCATACAGTTTGGGTTGGTCCAAAAATCGAAAACTACTATATGCATGGCACTACCCCTTCCATATACAAACCTGTAACCAAGCAATTCACTTTGGGTGGTAATGGAGCTGCTTATGGGGCTAGTACTAATCCAGGATTTGGTTGGGCTTACAAGAATGATAATGGATTTGCAATTAGTTCAAATGCTGTAAGTAAGGAAGGCGATTCTACTGGTGGATGGGGAACTAAAAACTCTGCAACTAGTTGGGCGACTCAGATTGGTTATACAAAGCCAAATTACTCTGCTTCATTCATAGTTAACAGGAAGTCAAACGGCTGGGTTGACTCTTATTACTCAACAAAGCTTGCAAGGCAATCGGTTGTTAGTGGTAGTACAAACTATGGTCTAAGAGGTTGGTGGAGACCTGATGATGCAGGAACTGCTGTGCCTTCAATATCTCTAGGTTATGATTTTTCAGATAAATCCCATGGATCAGTTACTGGTAGGGATACGAATGCTTATTTCGCAGGTCTAACATGGCAAGATGCCATTACACCTGACGACAGAATTGGTATTGCTGTTGGTCAACCAGAAAAAAGAGATGACGAATCAACTGATCCATTTGCTTGGGAAGCTTATTATTCATACCAAGTTAATGACTCAGTTACTGTTACTCCTGCTTTATTTGGAACATCTGATAGAAATGGTTCAGGTAAAGATGATATTCTTGGAACTGTCCTTGAAACAACCTTTAAGTTCTAACTTAAAATAAAAAAAACACCTTCAAAGGTGTTTTTTATCTTTTAGAAACCGCTTTAATTAGCGGTTTTTTTATTTAAATTTTATTTATATTTACCAACAATTTTCTCCCTCCCCAATGGGAATACACATGCTTGATTTAGCAGCTTCATCTGCTAATTTTTGAGCTTCTTTATCTAGAATGAAATCATCATCAACACTCATATCAGTATTCCATTCTTTTAATCCTCCTAAATCATTTTCTCCTGCTTTGACATTATTAGAATCTGCAGTAGTAATTGCTAATAAACTTGTTGCGGCTATAAATAATGCTATAGAACTTCTTTTTGACATTTGAAGATAAAATCTAACTATTTACATAATAAATATTTGATGAACTTTTTTCTTGGATGTGTATAAAATGTTTCTTTAGTTACCAAGTAATCTAAGTAGGTTTGAATAAGATTTAAAAATATTGTCAAGTTCGTCAGACCTCCCGTGTTTAGCTAATAAACCTTTTGCTCCCGCATCAAGGTCAAATAAATATTCTCTTTCCTCAATTGACTTAACATAACTTTCAATCCAACCTACGCATACTAATCTTTCACCATTTTTAACTTCTTTTACTGAATGTAAGTATGTACTTGGATATATTATTATCTCTCCAGCATCTAGCTTGAACTCTTTCTCTAGATTCATTGTTTCAATTAATAATCCACCTCCCTGATAATCGTCTTTCTTAGTTAAAGAAATTGTAAAGGATAAATCTGACCTCCCAGAAGACATAAATGGATTGTCAATATGCCTTCCGTAATACATATTCTTTAATGATTTTGTAAACATTATTCCATGGATTATTTTTGGTAATGCAAAGCTTTTAATTAATGGGTTAGAAATGATCTTTTTTCTTATTAATTTAGAATATTTATTTGATACCTCGGAATTTCTATTAAATTGCAAATTTTCTTTAACTTTTGAAGCATAGCTTCCTGCTGTCTTTTTACCATTTTCCCAAAGTTCATTTTGCTTATTTAAATCATCTTTTAATATCTTTATTTCTTTTTCTTCAAGTAGTTTGTAAGTTAGATAATTCATATTGATTATAAAAAATGATACAAAACGATGTAAAGAAAATTTCTTTTAGAATCCTAGTGCTTTAGATATGTATAAAGTAACCATAGATACTATTTTGAAAAAGTGCAAAAATTCAAGAAATTACTCTACTCGGCATTAACATGTACATTTCTTTTTAATTTTATTTCTCCTGCTAATTCCACAGAAAGAGAAGTTAAGGTTTATTCAGGTAGGCATTACAATACTGATAGGAGTGTTTATAAAAAATTTGCAGATGAAACTGGTATTAAAGTTAGGCTTATTGAAGCTGCAGGAATATCTCTAATAGAAAGATTAAGAAGAGAAGGAAAAAATTCTCAGGCGGATTTAATTTTACTAGTTGATGCGGCAAGAATTACTAATGCTGCAAAGTCAGATTTGCTTCAAAAAATTGAATCATCTAGTCTAGAAAATGACGTACCTTCTGGATTAAAAGATCCTGGGAAAGAATGGTATGCATTGACAAGAAGAGTAAGAGTTATGGTTGTTAATCCAAAAGTTGTAGATGTAAGTAAAATTAAGGATTATACAGATCTAGCTGATCCGGCCTTAAAAGGTAAAGTATGTTTAAGGAATAGAAAGAGTCCATATAATCAATCTTTAGTAGCTAATCAAATAGTTAATAAGGGTCAAGAGGCTACCAAAATATGGTTGAACGGAATGATTTCTAATGTTTCTAAACCTTTTTTTCCTGGAGATATTTCAATAGTTAGAGCAGTTTCGAAAAAAAAATGTGGTGTTGGTATAGTTAACCATTATTATGTTGCAAGGATGCTTGCAGGCGTAAATGGAAGAAGAGATAATTTGTATGCTAGGAAAACATCTGTCATAATACCTAATCCAGCGCATGTAAATATTAGTGCGGGAGGAGTTGCTAAATATGCCACAAATAAAGTTGAAGCTATTAAACTTCTCGAGTTTCTTGCTTCTCCTGAGGGAAGTAAGGGATTAGCATCCCCTACTTTTGAACATCCATTAAAGGAGGTTAATCAAAATCAGATCGTGAAAAACTTTGGAGAATTTACTCCAGATGAGGTTAGTGTAGAGGAACTTGGAAATAAGAATTCAATGGCGATAAGAATGATGAAGGAAGCTGGTTGGGATTAGAGATTCAGATATAAATTTAATTTATATCTTATTTCACATAGAATTTATTTACGGAGAGGTGGCTGAGTGGTCGAAAGCGAACGACTCGAAATCGTTTAATAGGCAACTATTCGTGGGTTCGAATCCCACCCTCTCCGGATTATTTTTCGTGTCTGACAGTGTCTGAAGGATTCTGATAGTTTCACAATATTTTTAAAAACTTGTATTAGCAAGAGTTTTTTCCATTTTCTTCTTAAAAATAGTGTCTCATGGTGTCAGGTAGATTCTGGTAATGTCAGATCATTTTTTTTGAAAGTGTTGGGAGAAATGTTGGGAGAAATGTTGGGAGAATTTTGCGAGTGTTGGGAGAGTGGGTTCGATTTTAAAAATTAAATTAAATTGCATCAATAAAGTAATTTATATCAGAAATGAATTGTTCGGAACACTCAAAATTACTGAACATAAATTTCTCGAAAATACTTGCCTTTTTATAAAAAGTTATCTCGCCATATCTCATTAACGGCAATTCACGATTATCGGCATATCTTTTGTCTCTTGAACCATTTTTATTTGTTTTTTCCCAGACATATTTAATAACATCTGAATCATTTGGTTGTTGTTCACTTTCTATAAAATTAGATTCATTAAACAACATTTCAACCTCCTTTATTTCCACTATTCCAAAATTAGTTTCTGAGTTATACATCACTATAAATCCAGGATAAATATATATGTCTGCACCATTTTGATTTTTAAAAAAACATCCTTCAAAACTTGATTTAATTCCAGGTAACTCTTGTAAAGAAAGACTTGATTTCCTTCTTTCATATGTATATGCCGCAGAGGATCTTTCTCTGACCATATCAACATCAGTAGCAGATGTTATATCCCATATGAAATGTGAAGAAGTTAATTTTTTAAATGAATTAATTACTTTTTTATATTGTTTTTCCGCTTTTTCATTTAGGTTTAGGTCTAAGTCTACATACGAGTTTTCGATACCTTCTTTAATTTGCTTTGTTGCAATATCTAGTTGTTTTAAATTTTCTTTAATCCTTTTTTTAATTGGACCCACAAAATATATCAATGAAATTTGAGAAATTAATTTAAAAATTTTATTAAAAAATATCTTCAATTTTATTTTCTTTAAATCTTTAGATAGAAGATTTCTTTGATTATTTGCTTCTATTACAGCGTCTTTTAAAACTTGCAAACCAGTTGAAGTTATTTCGAAGGGTTCAGCACTCACAAAAATCTCATCAGGAATACCTGGGGCATCTTCATAAGAATTATCTTGCTCATTATTTTCTAATCGGGGATTAATTTCTTTTCCTCCAATTTTTTTTCTCGTATAAATTCCAGTCCCTGGTATTCCTAAATTTGCATATGTTCCTCCTCTTCCTCCTAAGGTGATTGATGCTCCTCTTACTCCTACTGAGGCACTTAAACCACTTTTACTTATATTTAATCTCACTCCAGGAATAATTTTTATTCTTCTTCGGAATAATATTGACATTTAATAACTAAAATTAAAATTAATTTAATCCAAAATAAATATTAATACTTTCAAAATCTATAAATCTAAATA
>CACGEL010000036.1 GCA_902572065.1 uncultured Prochlorococcus sp. | reverse complement strand
ATTAAAAACTAATTTAAGTAAAGATATTACCTTTTTAAATTCAAAATGGAATAAAAGTTTGTACGTTATTTATAGAGATAGGGTTTGGAATGGTTCCATAGGAGAAAGTGAAATTTATGGAGGATATGGCTCTAAATTAGCAAAAAAAAATTCTTGGGTATTTAATGGCATTAGTAATAATGAGGAATTTTCTTTAGGGTTTGCAAATTTCAAAGGAGAAGCCTTAAATAGTAAAAATTTGGTTAAAACGACAAAAGGTAATTTGTTTTATTCGTTAGATCAAAAAATTCCAATAACTGTTGATGAACCCTCAAATATATCTGTTGATAATTCATATACTTATATTGCTAAGCCAATCCAACAGGGACTTAGCCTTAATACGAGATTAGAATTATTATATTCCTTTTACGGTAGTGGAAATAATCAACAGTACTTGGGTATAGGTGCAGGTCCAGAATTTGTTTTTGGTTCTTTCAAAAAAAAATCTTTTGACTATACCAGGATTAGTTTATTACCTTTTTACAAAATAAGAAGTGGCGATAGTATGTTTAAGTTTGATCAGGTTTCTGATAAGTTCACTTTAGATATTGCTTTTGACCAACAGTTGTTAGGACCTCTTATTCTAAAAAATTCCGCAACTCTAAAAGTATCACGAGCAAAAGATTATATTGATTTTATAAATTCTAAAATCTCATTAAATTGGAAAAAAAGATCCTATGAATTTGGAATCTTTTATCAACCTCATAATGAATCAGGGGGTATTGCCTTTACTTTATTTGGCTTCGAATAGATATTAGAAATTAGAATTAAATTTTATATAAGGTAAATTATTTAATTTCTTTTCAATTAAATCATTGTTTTCAATTAATTTTGACGTGGTATCCCATTCGCCAGATAAGAACATTTTTTTTGAAGTTTCTTTTATTTCAAGATTAAACTTTAAATCTTTAGATGATGCATATGATTTAGAAAGATCAATCTCAAAAAATAAATCTTTATCATCTATATATCTTTGGATAATTTCTATTGATGCCTTAGAAAGCGTAAAACATGGAATGCCAATGGCAATACAGTTACTATAAAATATATCGGCGAAACTTTCGCCAATTATTGCTTTGATTCCCCATCTTATTAATGCTTGTGGAGCATGTTCTCTACTTGAGCCACATCCAAAATTGCTGTTAACAATAAGTATCGAGGCACCTTTGTTAGTCTCTAAATCAAAGGGATGGCTTCCTTTAAGGGCTTTGCGATCGTCATCAAATACATATTTCCCCAACGAATCAAAATCAACACATTTTAAAAAACGAGCGGGGATTATTCTATCAGTATCAACATCATCTCCAACTAATGAGATACATTTACCATTTATTTTAGAAAATCGTCCTTTAGGAGGATTGAATTTATTATTCATTTTTTAAGAAAATCCCTAACATCACTTACTTTCCCATTTATAGCAGCAGCAGCCACCATCGCAGGGCTCATTAAGAGTGTCCTACCGCTTGGAGATCCTTGCCTCCCTTTGAAATTTCTATTACTAGAACTTGCACTTATTTGATTACCTGTTAATTTGTCAGAATTCATTGCTAGACACATTGAACATCCTGGTTCTCTCCACTGAAAACCTGCATCTATAAAAATCTTATCAAGACCTTCCTCTTTTGCTTCTTTTGCAACCCTCTCTGATCCTGGAACCACAAACGCTTTTATATTTTTTGCTATTTTATAATTTCCTACTACTTGAGCGGCAACTCTTAGGTCACTGATTCTTCCATTTGTACAACTACCTATAAAACACACATCAATAGGTGTATCTTTTATAGGTTGCCCAGGTTTGAAGCCCATATATTCATAAGCCTCACCTGCTATAAACTGATCGTTTGGATCTATTTCTTTTAATGAAGGGATTTTTTGGTTAATTCCTATACTTTGACCTGGAGTAATTCCCCATGTAACAGTAGGTTCTACTTTGGAAGCATCTATTTTAAAAACATCATCATAAATAGAATTATCATTGCTTTGTAATGATTTCCACCACTTTAAAGCCTTCTCCCAATTTTCATTTTGTGGTGAGTATGATTTGTCTTTAATGTAATTAAAGGTTTTTTCGTCAGGATTTATATAACCACATCTTGCTCCTCCTTCAATAGACATATTGCATATAGTCATCCTCTCTTCCATTGATAATGCACTTATAGCCGGGCCTGCAAATTCGTATGCATAACCTACTCCAGCTTTTACTCCAAGATGGTTAATTATATGTAGTACCAAATCCTTAGCATAAATTCCACTGGATAATTTATTTTCACACCAAATTTGCCTAACTTTGAGTTTATTCATAGCAATCGTTTGACTGGCAAGTACATCTCTTACTTGGCTAGTCCCAATGCCAAAAGCAATTGATCCAAATGCTCCATGTGTTGATGTATGAGAATCTCCACATGCTATTGTCATTCCTGGCTGTGTTAGTCCAAGTTCTGGGGCTACTACATGCACAATTCCTTGCTTACCACTACCAATATTGAAAAATTTAATTTTGTGTTGAAAACAATTCTTCTCTAAAGTATCAATCATTTGTTCTGCCAGATTATCTTTAAAAGGCCTGCTTTGATTATCTGTTGGCACAATATGATCAACTGTTGCAACAGTTCTATTGGGAAACTTCACTTTTAAATTTTTATCTTTTAAAGCTCCGAATGCTTGTGGGCTAGTAACTTCATGAATAAGGTGAAGACCGATCAAGATTTGATCAGAGCCACCAGGAAGATTTGCAATTTTATGTAATTCCCACACTTTATCAAATAAGGTATCTTGACTCAATTTGAAAAAAAAGTTACTTACTACTAGATAATAAGATTAATCTAAGACTGTTTAAACACAGATTTACACTTAGTCTTTGAATTTCAACTCTATCTCTGCTTGAGCTAAATGTTTTTTTGATATTAGTTATGTGATCATGAGGTCCTGCAATTGAGATATAAACCAGCCCAACCGGCTTGTCTTTACTACCTCCATTTGGACCCGCAATGCCACTAATTGCGATTGACCAATCTGAATTTAGTGTTTCTTTTGCATTAATCGCCATATGTTGAGCAACCTCTTCAGAGACAGAACCATGTTTTTCTATCAGATATTCTGGAATATTTAATAGTGATTTTTTCAGTTCATTACTGTAAGAAATAATACTCCCTTTAAAAACTTGAGAAGAACCTGATATTGCAGTAATAGTGGAAGAAAGAAGACCTCCGGTACAAGATTCTGCAAAACTAAAAGATTCTTTTCTTTTCAGTAATAGCTTAATTAATACGCCTGATAAATTATCATCATCTTCACCAAAAATAAACTTCGAAAACTTTTTCTTTAATTCATCTTTTACTGGTTTTATTAAATTCTTTGCTTCAAATTCGTTTTTAGCTCTTGCTGTTATTCTAAGTTTAACCTCTCCCAAATTTGCGTATGGAGCTACAGTAGGGTTTTTAAGTTTTAAAAGATTATCGATTTTTTCTGAAACTGTAGACTCTCCTATCCCAGAAAATTTAAGAGTATTTGAGAAAAATACATAACCATTTGAAAAGTTATTTAGAATATAATCAGCTGCTGTTTCTTTCCACATGGCTTTCATTTCGCTTGGTACGCCTGGAAAAGTTAAAATAGTAAATCCCTTTTTTGGTTCCCATATCATTCCAGGAGCAGTACCTCTGGGATTATTAATTATTTGAGCATCTTTTGGGAAAAAACATTGTTTTTTTAAACTAGAGTTTTCGAGAATAGAGCTTGAAGTTGACAGCTTTCTTTTTATTTCGGCCCATAAATATTTTCTTTCAGAAAGTTGGGCATTAAAAGATTTAGCGATTGCCTCAGTAGTTAAGTCATCTGGTGTAGGCCCTAGACCTCCAGTAGTAATTAAAAGATTACTTCTTAAAGATATTTCTTTAATTAACTTACTGATTCTGTAGGAATTATCTCCAATAGTTGACTGCCTGAAATGATTAAGTCCTAATGATGACAACTCTTCAGAAATCCACTGAGCATTAGTATTTACTATGTTACCTAGAAGTAATTCGGTTCCTATAGAAAGGATTTCAACTCCTTTTATATAAGGATCATTTAATTGATGGTTCAAGTTTGCCTTCATAAAGAGGGAAACGATTACATAAGGTTAATACCCTTTCCTTACATTTTTTTTCTACCAATAAATCATCTGGATTAAGTAATCTATCGGCGATAATTTCTCCTACTTCAATAAATGCTTGATCATTAAAACCTCTCGTGGTTAATGCTGCAGTTCCTAATCTTAAACCACTGGTAACAAAAGGGGATTCAGGATCAAATGGGACAGTGTTTTTATTCGCGGTTATATTTACTTCACTTACAAGCAAGTCAGCTACTTTTCCTGTCATTTTAATACTTCTTAAATCAAGTAAAACAATATGATTATCGGTCCCTCCACTGACAATATCTATTCCTCTTTTTATTAATGTTGAAGAAAGAACTTTTGCATTATTGATAACTTGTTTTGAGTAACTAATAAAGTTTGGCTGCAAAGCTTCTCCAAATGCAACAGCTTTAGCTGCAATAATATGCTCTAAAGGCCCCCCCTGAGTTCCTGGGAATACAGATTTGTCAAATTTCTTTCCAAATTCTTTATCATTACATAAAATTAAACCTCCTCTTGGACCCCTTAAAGTCTTATGAGTTGTAGTAGTTACTACATCACAATATGGAATTGGATTAGGGTGCAGTTTACTTGCTACTAACCCAGCTATGTGAGCAATGTCAGCCATTAGAAAAGCTCCAACTTCATCCGCAATTCTTCTGAATGATTCAAAATCAATAGTTCTTGGATAAGCAGAATATCCACAAATAATTAGTTTTGGTTTTGCAGCTATAGCGATATCTCTGATTACATTAAAATTTAATCTATTAGTTTCTTTATCAACACCATAGTGCACAGCATTGAACCATTTCCCGCTCATATTGACTGGAGATCCATGTGTTAAATGTCCTCCATGAGATAAATCCATTCCTAAAATCGTGTCACCTGGGTTAAGTAAACTTAAAAAAACAGCCGCATTTGCTTGCGCTCCGCTATGAGGCTGAACATTTGCCCAATCTGCATCAAATAGTTGTTTAGCTCTCTCGATAGCTAATTCTTCTATGTCATCAACAAATTCGCATCCACCGTAATATCTTTTTTGAGGAAGACCTTCAGCGTATTTATTTGTAAGAACAGAACCTTGAGCCTGCATCACTGCCATTGACGCAAAATTTTCACTAGCGATTAATTCAAGATGCGTTTCTTGTCTATTTCTTTCTGAATTAATTAAGTTGTATATTTTCTGATCACTTTCTTTAAGATCTTGAAGAATATTCATTAAAATAAGAGAGGTTACGATTTAAATATAAACGATTTTTTATGGGAAAATATAAAAAAATTATTTCATAATTTGTTAACGCGCCTGGAGAGATTCGAACTCCCGACACCCTGATCCGTAGTCAGGTGCTCTAATCCACTGAGCTACAGGCGCATATTTATGTAATATCTCTGGTCCTGGGTCTCTTAGTCAACTAGATTTCAGCTAAACTGTCTATTATTAACAATCTAAATTACATAATTATGCCTATTAAATGGTACGGTAATGGTGATTCAGAAGATCCCACTTACAAACATTTCTCTAGAATAGTGAATTTTGTGATTCATTGCATGATATTTACTGCCGTTGTAAGTGGAACTTGGCTTTTTAAAGAGATTAAACACGAATTAGTTTTTTTTAATAACTTTGCATTTGTATGGACAGTTATTCTCACGTCGCATTTACTTTTTGTAATTTTCAAGAAACCTAAGGATTATACGAAACAATCAACCTAAATTTTAATTATGGATCTTCAGATGCAAATAAGTGATTTAGAAAGTATTATTTCGGAAAAAATTTTTATAAAAATTGAAAAATGGAATCTTTATCTTGGAGATGCTGGTTTGGCCAGGAAGCTTGCAATTGAATGCATCAGGAATTTCAATAAAGGTAGTCAAGAGGCAGTAAAATTGAGCTTAAATACAATTAAAGTCAAGATCGGTG
>CACGEL010000035.1 GCA_902572065.1 uncultured Prochlorococcus sp. | reverse complement strand
AAATGATATGGGAGTAAATGGTGTTGTTGTGAAGAATAAACAAGAAGAAGGGCCGATCAATCTTGATTTAGATGGAGTCTTCGTATACATGAGTGGTTCTAAGCCAATTACTGATTTTTTAGGAGATCAAATTGCTTTAAAGGAAGATGGAGGAGTAATTGTTGATGATTTCATGTCTACAAATTCCGATGGTGTATGGGCTATTGGTGACATAAGGAATACACCTTTCAAGCAAGCTGTAGTAGCAGCATCAGATGGGTGCATTGCAGCCATGTCTATAGACCGTTATCTAAATAGTAGAAAAAATATAAGAGTAGATTGGATACACTCTTAAAGAGTTTATAAAGTCAGCAAGTTTATAAAGGTGTGGCTTCTGAAATGTAAGCTACTCCACCGTAATAACTTAGATCAGACTTGATATTGTCACGCATCTGATCAATTAATTCTTGCTCA
Organism: uncultured Prochlorococcus sp.; assembly: GCA_902572065.1. Next base: position 6,185 of record CACGEL010000035.1, on the reverse strand, counting down.
CAGAAAACTATCACATGAGCATTTGAGCCTAAGCCAGTAAATTCCATATCCTCAGTCACAACTCTTTCAGGACCTCTCCCTGTTGCATGTTTCATTACTGTATATCCTGGGACATTAGCTTTCTCTAGTGTATTGATAATTGCATCAAGTTCTCTTTCACTAAAAATTAAATCTAATCTTTTCATTTTTATAAAGGGGCAAGGGGGATAATTTTATTTACTAAACTCATATAAATTGGTATTCCTAGTACAATATTGAACGGAAAAGTCAAACCTAATGTTGTAGATATGTAGTAACTTGATCGTGCTTCAGGAACAGTCATCCTCATTGCTGCCGGTACTGCTAAATAAGAGGCACTTGCACATAAAACCACAAATAAAAGGGCGTTTCCAGGTCCCAGAGATAAAAGTCTTGCAACGGATACACCAATTAAAGCATTAAATAATGGCATAAAAATTGCAAATCCAATTAAATATGAACCCGCATTCTTCAACCTTGGTAATCTTTGAGCTGCAACTATTCCCATGTCTAAAAGGAAAAAACATTCCGCTCCATAAAATAATTGTCCAGTAAAAGGTTCCATTTTTGCAATGGCAGAGGGATTACTTAAAGATGTAAGAAAACCGACAATTAAACTTGATAGTAATAAATAAACTGATCCATTTAAAAGAGACTCATGCAATATCGCGCTAAGATGCATTTTTCTTGAATTAGGTCTATTTTTAGGAGCTGCAAATTTTACTAGTAATAAGCCTACAATGATTGCAGGAGATTCCATTAAAGCTAAAGCCCCTACCATGAATCCATCGAAATCTATACTTTGACTCTCTAAAAAACTTTCTGCTGATATAAAAGTTACAGCACTAATAGATCCATATGCAGCTGCAATAGCTGCCGAGTTAAAAACATCAAATTTGTACCTTAAGATAAAGAATCCAATCAGTGGAATTATTAACGACATCAGTATTGCTGCACCTAATGTTGGTAAAACCTGTTCATTAAATCCACTTTTCTGTATTTCAATTCCTCCCTTAAAGCCAATTGCCAAAAGTAAGTACAAGGAAAAAAGTTTAGGTAAAGGGGCAGGTATTTCTAAGTCAGATTTAAAAAATATAGAAATTGCTCCAATTAAAAAAAACAGTACAGGTGGAGCTAATACATTTTGAAGTATGGGATTTGTTTCCATAAATTATTAGGCTAATTCATTTAAGGCAGCTTCTAAAGCTTCTTTCCTTGTAGCAATAATGCCATCAACTCCAAATTTAGATAATCTTTCTTTCACTTTTTCATTAGCCCCAGCTACAAATGCTTTTCTAGAATTATTTTTAGCTTCTTGCATCATATCTTCAATAGCAAGTGTTGCTGTAACTCCAAGTCTAGGGACATCAGTAATATCTAAAATTAGAATTTTATAGTTTCTTACTAACATCATTCTCTCGGAAATACCCTTGGCTGCACCAAAACTTAGTGGGCCTTTTAATCTAAATAACATTACTTCTCCAGAACATCTATCAAGAAGAGCTTTTTCATCAGCGGGTAAAAGATTTTTACTTTCCTTATCTTCATTAGATAAAGGATTGTCTTGATCCATCCCTTCTAATTGAGTTTCAGTGATTGAATCGATAGTTAGCATATTTGCAATAAATACTCCAACTAATACTGCCCATATCAAATCCCAAAAAACTGTCATTAATAGGACACCATACATAACTACCGAAGTCTTTATTGATAATTTGTGAGCTCTTCTTAAGAATCCCCAGTCAATAATATCCAAGCCTACTTTGATAAGAATACCCGCTAAAAGAGCAGTTGGTATTTGCTCTGCTAATGGTCCTGCACCAACTAAAACTATTAGCAGAACAATCGAGTGAACCATCCCTGAGATAGGGGTAGACCCTCCAGATTTGACATTTATCACGGTTCGCATTGTGGCGCCAGCTCCAGGTAATCCTGAAAATAGTCCGGCTATGGCATTACCTATTCCCTGTCCAATTAATTCTCTGTCAGAATTATGCTTTGTTTGTGAAATATTATCTGCTACTAAAGATGTAAGTAAAGAGTCAATGGCTCCAAGAACTGCAAGCACTAGACCTGCTTTAAAGATTATAGGGAAGTATTGATTGAAACTTGGTAAATTTAAAGATGGAACTCCTCTTGGAATCTCACCAATTCTGTCTATTGCACCATCACCAAATATTAATATTGATATTGGGGTTACTATTAATAAAGCTAAAAGAGGTGAAGGTACCCATTGACTAATGTTTCTAGGGGTTAGAAATACTATCCCTAAAGTCATTATTGCTACTCCAATGGCTGCCCCATTAGGTTGAAAATTTGAAAAAACGGTTGATAAAGACTCGACTACACCTCCTCGAGTACTGATTCCTAATAGTGGACCAATTTGAAGTGCAATTATTATTACTCCTATCCCTGACATGAATCCTGAGACAACAGAATATGGGACAAGAGTTATATATTTACCAAGCTTCAAAATTCCAAACAAAATTTGTAATAAGCCACCAATTACAACAGCTGCCATTACAAGAGGTAAAATTTGCCCTGCCGAAAGATCTCTTGGTACGCCAACTGCTGCTAAACCTGCCACTACTCCTGCTACTGTCACACTCATCGGACCAGTTGGGCCGCTAACCTGTGCGGGTGTGCCCCCAAATAAAGCAGCTAAAAAGCCAACAACAACTGCTCCATATAAGCCGTAGATTGCACCCCCAGGTCCTAAGGCTGCGTTTCCAAAAGCAAGTGCAAGAGGTAAAGCTACTACTGCAGCTGTTATTCCGCCTAAAATATCACCCCGTATATTCTTAAGATTAAATCCATTAATTATTTCCAAAGATAATCTCCTTAAAATAAATGCATTAACTAGAAGATATTATCTCTTTATGTCCAAAAATTGTTAAAAAATTAAGTTTGTGCAAAATATATCAACAACTTTTAAAAATATATTTTGAGTTTATTAGGTTAATTTTCCTGAACAAAAAAGGGCTTTGGTTATTTTTTATGGAAGTTTAGAGACTATCGTAATAGTTAAATAATTATTTTTACAACTTCAATACATACAAATGAATTTGATCATTCGCCCAAGAAGATTAAGAAGGACAGAAGCAATAAGAAAAATGGTCAGAGAAAATCATCTGCATCCTGAAGATTTTATATATCCATTATTTATTCACGAAAAGGATTTTCAAGAAGAAATATCTGCAATGCCTGGTACTTACAGATGGGACATGAATGGACTGATAAAAGAAGTTTTTAGAGCCTGGGAATTAGGTATAAGATGTATTGTGCTTTTCCCAAAAATTGATGACAGCTTAAAAACAGAAGATGGATCAGAATGTTTCAATGAAGCTGGTTTAATTCCTAAAGCTATTCGAATGTTAAAAAAAGAGATACCTGAAATGTCAATTATGACTGATGTTGCATTAGATCCTTATTCATGTGATGGACATGATGGCTTGGTAGATGAGAATGGAAAAATATTGAATGATGAAACTATCGACATTCTAAAAAAACAGGCTATTACCCAAGCAAGAGCAGGGGCTGATTTTATTGGTCCAAGTGACATGATGGATGGAAGAGTTGGAGCTATTAGGAATGCTTTGGATTTTGAGGGTTTTAGTGATGTGGGAATTATCAGCTATACAGCAAAATTTTCATCTGCTTATTATGGACCTTTTAGAACAGCTTTAGATTCCGCCCCAAAAAAGAATAACAGGAAAATAATTCCAGATAATAAATCAACTTATCAAATGGATCCTGCGAATTCTAAAGAGGCTTTAATTGAATCGGCATTAGATCAATATGAGGGAGCAGATATTTTGATGGTTAAACCTGGTGTCTCTTATTTAGATATAGTTTATAGGCTAAGTAATTTTTCAAATAAACCAATAGCTGCCTATAACGTGAGTGGAGAATATTCAATGGTAAAGGCGGCTGCTAAGAAAAATTGGATTAATGAAAAGGACATTGTTTTAGAAACATTGCTTAGTTTTAAGAGAGCAGGGGCTAAATTAATACTCACCTATCATGCTTGTGATGCATCAAAATGGTTGCAAGAGAGGTAAAAAACTCATTAAATTTAAAAATTTTGTTTATTCTTAAATAAATATCATTCATTGTTTTGCTTTTACAAGGTTCAAAAGGTGTTCAAAGAATTGGACATATTGCACTTAGAGTAGAAAATCTCGATAGAGCTAAGTCTTTTTATTTGAAATTAGGTATGCAATTAATTTGGGATGACAAAGATTGGTGCTATCTGGAGGCTGGTCAAAGAAAAGATGGACTTGCCTTACTAGGGCCAAGTTATAAAGCAGCTGGTCCACATTTTGCATTTCATTTTGAAGAAAAAAAGGAAGTAGAAAATATTTACTCTGATTTAAAAAACTCAGGAGTGAAAGTTGCACCTATTCATGAACATCGTGATGGAACAGCTTCTTTTTATATGCAAGATACGGAGGGTAACTGGCTGGAAATGCTTTATGTTCCTGAGGGTGGGATTAAATCAAATATTTGATAATTTCCTTTAAATGAAAGAGAAAAGTAATTATAAAAATTCATTTACACATAGATCACTTTCAGAAGAATCTATAAGTCTTTTAGAGTGGGATACTTTGAAAACTCAGCTTTCTTCTTTTGCCTCTACAAATATGGGGAAAAATGCAATATTAGACTTTGAAATTCCAACTGATTATGAAATTTCTAGGAGATTATTGCAAGAAACTATAGAAATAAATTATTTAGAAAAGAATTTAGATAAATCGATTAGTTTTTCGGGTGTATTTGATATTAGTAAAAATATTGAGATTTGTTCCAAAGGAGGCGTAATTTCTTCTTATGAATTATTAGAAATAGCTAAAACAATTTCTGCTTCAAGAGATTTAAAAAAAGTAATTTTAAATTTTGAGGAAAGGCCTTTTATCTCATCTTTTGTCAATCGTTTAATTGATCATAATCAAATTGAGAGAATTCTTACAATTGGTATTGAACCAAATGGTAGGGTATCTGATCGAGCCAGTGCGAAATTAGCTAACCTAAGGCAAGAATTATTATCTAAGAAGTCAGAAAGAAGGATATTAGTAGATAAATTTATTCAAAGAAATATCAATTATATTCAAGATACCACTATTGGCGATAGATATGGAAGACCTGTTTTAGCTGTAAAAGTACAATTTGCAGAGAAATTCAAAGGTATAATACATGATTCTTCTTCGTCTGGTAATACCATATATTTGGAGCCAGAATCTATAGTATTAAAGGGCAATAAAATTGCTTCTATAGAGGCTAAGGTCGCAGGAGAAGAATTTAAATTATTAAAAGAATGGTCCCAAATTATTCATGATAATGATAAAAGTCTTATTGATATGTCAGATATCCTATTGCGAATTGAGCGAGCCTTAATTCGTTCAAGATATTCAAATTGGATTGGGGGTAATGCGCCTGTTGTAGAAAATAATCCAATAGTTAGTTTGATTGGTTTTTCTCATCCTCTTTTGATTTGGGAAAATAAAAAAAAAGGAGCACCTAAACCTGTTTCTATAGACTTTCATATAAATAGAAACACGAAAGTAGTAGCTATTACTGGCCCTAATACTGGAGGAAAAACCGCTGCTCTAAAAGGTTTAGGGATAGCATTATTAATGGTTAGATCAGGATTATTTATTCCTTCAATAAAAAATCCAACAATGCCTTTTTGCCCAAATATATTTGTTGATATAGGGGATGATCAATCCTTAGAAGGGAATTTATCTACTTTTAGTGGGCATATTTCACGCATTAAAAATATTTTGGAATCTCTTAAAAATAAAAAAGGGTTGTCAGTTGTTTTATTAGATGAAATCGGCTCAGGTACTGATCCATCTGAAGGCACAGCCCTGGCAATCGCATTACTAAAAGAATTTGCAGAGATATCTGATATCACTCTTGCTACAACTCATTATGGGGATATAAAGACTTTAAAATATAGCGATAATAGATTTGAAAACGTTTCAGTTGCTTTTGACGAAGAATGTTTTAAGCCAAAGTACACGCTTAATTGGGGAATTCCTGGAAGAAGTAATGCGTTATCAATTTCAAAGAGAATTGGGATTGATGAAAAAATACTTAATAAAGCTTCTAATTATTTAAAGCCGAAAGAAGTTGAAAATATAAATAATATTATTAAGGGATTAGAA
>CACGEL010000034.1 GCA_902572065.1 uncultured Prochlorococcus sp. | reverse complement strand
CCAGAACCAACAATATTAAAATTTAAAAAACTATTCATTAAATAAAGAGATATTACTTCAATTTACTTCAGATAAATATAGCAAATTTCTTCAAATGCTGGTCTTAGCAAATATGGGTATTCTCCTATCCAAATATTTGTATCGGGTAACCATGCATCAGTTAAATAGATATCTCTATCAAAATTAAGATTATTAGAAGAAACTAAACATCTAATAGTAGATCCAATTCTAATTTGACTATGTTTATTTTCCATAGGAAAACTTATCTTATCAAGATATCCATCCTCATCCTCTAATTCAATTACAAGCCAAGTTCTTTTTTTTTCAATCAACTCTAAACGACCTTTTCTATTTGATTGTTCACGTGAACTTTCAATTTTTTCAGTTTTGTAAATATCAGAAATGTAACCATCAAAGAGGGCAAAGAACTTTGATTTTTTATAACTAGAATTTTTCCTACTTGTTTCAAGTATTGGTCCCCAAATTATATAAAGAAAGAAAATAACACATAATATTAACCAAAGATTTTCTGTCTGACTTGATGATTGACTAATAAAAAGCAATAGATTTAAAACACCTCCAATAGAGGAAATAATTAAAATTTGAAGAACTTTTCTGGGGTCTCCAAGAGCATACTTAAACTGACTACCTGTTCCAAAAGTAGGTATAAGTTTAGTTATTTGCTTTTGTTTTATTGGAATAAGCATTTAAAATATTAATCTTTCAAGTCCATAAACTAGTGATTTAAAATTACCAATTTTTTGAATTGCTTGTAAAACTCCAGGCATATAAGCTTTTCTATCAATAGTGTCATGTCTGATCGTATAAGTTTCACCAGGAGAACCCATAATAACAACTTGATGAGCTAACAACCCAGGCAATCTAATTGAATGAATATTTAGACCTGAATCTCTTACTCCCCCTCTAACACCTTTTATAGATTCAGATTCTTTAACTAAAGCTTTATTATATTGCTTTGGATATTCTTCAATCATTTCGGCGGTCTTAATACAGGTTCCACTTGGACAATCTGCCTTCTGATTATGATGCATTTCTATCAATTCAATATTATCGTAATACTTTGCAGCTACAGAAGCAGCTTGTTGAAGAAGTACCATTCCTACTGAAAAATTAGGGATGATTGCACAACCAATCTCTGCCTTTTGCGAAAAAATAGATAAATCATTTATTTGGGAAGGAGAAAGGCCAGTAGTTCCTATGATTGGTGATATTCCATAGGCAATTGCAGACCTAGTGTTTTCAAAGACAGAATCTGGATGTGTAAAGTCGACTAAAACAGGTTTAATATTTTGGTTTCTATAGTCTTGACTGATGGAGCATAAAGACCCCTCAAGATCATTTGAAACAAAAACTTCGCTACTTTTTACGTTCAATAACTGTGAGATATTTTCACCATTATTTTTTTTATTTATATCAATTGCAGCGACAAGTTTACAATCTGGGGAATTAAGAACGGCATTTACAACTTCACTTCCCATTCTGCCTAAAGCTCCAGAAACAAGTACAGGTATAGTTTTTTTAGAATTTTCTGTCATTTTAAATAAAAAATAATTTTTAAAGGTTGTTACACGCTATTTATAATGCACACAATAACGGCAATTCAACCGTAGGCTGGTAAAAATACTTAAAGAGAATCAATGTTTACGCAGGTCCGCTCAGCAAATCGCAGAGTATCTCCTGTTGAGGATAACAAACATAAAGTTGTAATAAAAGCAGTTTATGTTGTCCTTGAGCCACAATACCAAAATTCCTTAACCGAAGCAGCAAAATCAATAAACGAAATGAATGGTCCTTTAGGGATAGAACTTTCTGGATATCTTATTGAAGAATTAAGGAATGAAAAAAATTATGAGGATTTTAAAGCTGATATTGCTAGTGCAGACATATTTGTTGCTTCATTGATTTTTATTGAAGATTTAGCCCAAAAAGTAGTTGATGCGGTAGGACCCTACAAAGAAAATCTTAAAGCCTCTATTATTTTTCCCTCAATGCCTGAGGTGATGAGATTAAATAAATTGGGTTCATTTAGTATGGCTCAACTTGGACAATCTAAAAGCATCATTGGAGATCTTATTAAAAAGAAAAAAGAATCTGATGGTGCAAGTTTCCAAGATTCTATGTTGAAGTTGCTTAATACATTACCTTCAATTCTAAAGTATTTACCCGTTGAAAAAGCACAAGATGCAAGAACATTTATCTTAAGTTTTCAGTATTGGCTTGGAGGAACTACAGAGAATCTGAAAAATTTCTTATTAATGATTTCAGAAAAATATGTTGTTACAGAAGATTTAAAAGACAAATTAGAAGAGATCAAAATACAGGATCCTCAAACTTTTCCTGATTTAGGAATATGGCATCCATTGGCGCCTAATATGTTTGAAAGTTTAAATGAATATCAAAGCTGGGAACTAAATAGAGAGGATATTAAACCTAAGGATGAAAAGACTCCAATAATTGGATTAGTCCTCCAAAGAAGTCACATAGTTACGGGAGATGATGCTCATTATGTAGCTGTTATTCAAGAATTAGAATATCGAGGAGCTCGTGTATTACCTATTTTCTGTGGGGGGTTAGATTTTTCAAGACCTGTTAATGAATTTTATTATGATTCAATTGATAAGGACAGAGCAATAGTTGATGGGGTAGTTTCTTTAACAGGATTTGCATTAGTAGGTGGTCCTGCAAGACAAGATCATCCAAAGGCTATAGATGCTCTTAAAAAGCTTAATAGACCATATATGGTTGCATTACCTTTAGTATTTCAAACAACTCAAGAATGGGAGGAAAGTGATTTAGGACTTCATCCTGTTCAAGTTGCTCTTCAAATTGCAATACCAGAATTAGACGGCGCTATTGAACCAATTATTCTTTCTGGACGAGATGATGCCACAGGTAAAGCACATACTCTTCAAGATAGAGTAGATGTAATTGCAGAAAGAGCAATAAAATGGTCATCGTTAAGGGTTAAGAAAAGAAAAGAAAAGAAGTTAGCTATAACTGTATTTAGTTTTCCACCAGACAAAGGAAATGTTGGAACAGCAGCCTATTTGAATGTCTTTGGTTCTATTTTTAGAGTTCTTTTAGAAATGAAAGATAAAGGTTATCGAGTTGATGATCTTCCTAAAGACTCAAAAGAATTAATGGAAAAAGTGATTAATAATCCAGAGGCAATGGATGGTTCTCCTGAATTAAATATTGCTCATAAGATGACCATAAAAGAATATGAAGAATTTACCCCTTATTCAAAGAGACTAGAAGAGAACTGGGGTAAACCTCCTGGTAACTTAAACAGCGATGGCCAAAATTTACTTATCTATGGAAAACATTTTGGAAATGTATTTATAGGAGTACAACCAACATTTGGTTATGAGGGTGATCCAATGAGATTACTTTACTCAAGAAGCGCTAGCCCTCATCATGGTTTCGCCGCTTATTACACTTATGTAGAAAAAATATGGGGAGCAGATGCTGTTCTCCATTTTGGAACACACGGTTCACTGGAATTTATGCCTGGTAAACAAATGGGGATGAGTGAAACTTGTTACCCTGATTCTTTAATAGGATCTCTTCCGAATTTATATTATTATGCCGCTAATAACCCTTCTGAAGCAACTATTGCAAAAAGAAGAGGCTATGCATCAACTATAAGTTACCTAACTCCTCCAGCTGAAAATGCTGGTCTTTATAAGGGTCTTAAAGAATTAAGCGAACTTGTTGGGTCTTATCAACAACTTAGAGAAAGCAGTAGAGGTATTCAAATTGTTAATGCAATTGTGGAGACGTCAAAGCAATGTAATCTTGACAAAGATGTAGAACTTCCCAGTGAAGAAGTAGAGGAACTAACTATTGAAGAAAGAGACCAATTCGTAGGGAATATATATAAACAATTAATGGAGATAGAAAGTAGATTATTACCTTGCGGACTACATACAATTGGAGAGGCTCCAACTGCTGAGGAAGCTGTAGCTACCCTGGTAAATATAGCCTCATTAGAAAGGGAACAAGAAGAACTTAGGTCTCTGCCAGGTTTATTGGCAGAATCAATAAATCTAAAAATAGATGAAGTTTACGACGGTAACAATAAAGGTGAACTTAAGTTTGTTGAGCTTAATGAAAAAATTATTAAAACTTCCAGAGAAACAATATTTGCCATGGTTAATTCTTTAAAAATAGTAGATGGAAGGGTATATTTGGAGAAATCTCTATTTTCCAAGCTATTAGATTTTTTGAAAATATTTGGTTTAAATTTCCCAACTCCTTGGTTGAGAATATGTAGATTGAATGGATTTAATGAAGTAAATCAAAAAGAATTAAATAAACTATTTGACTATTTATTATTCTGCCTAGAGCAGGTTTGTGCAGATAAAGAAATGGATAGCCTCATAAAAGCCCTTGATGGAAATTATGTATTACCTGGACCTGGAGGAGATCCTATAAGGAACCCAAGTGTATTACCAAGCGGCAAGAATATACATGCACTTGATCCACAATCAATTCCTACCACAGCAGCTGTAGCGGCTGCCAAAACTGTTGTAGATAAACTTATTGAGAGACAAAAAGAAGAACAAGGGACTTGGCCTGAAACAATTGCTTGTGTTTTATGGGGTACTGATAATATCAAAACTTATGGTGAATCTCTTGCTCAAATTTTATGGTTTGTAGGAGTTAAACCAAAACCTGATTCTGTAGGCCGTATAAATAAATTAGAACTTATTTCATTAGAAGAACTTGGCAGGCCAAGAATAGATGTGGTTGTAAATTGTTCCGGTGTTTTTAGAGATTTATTTATAAATCAAATGGCACTAATTGATCAAGCAGTAAAATTAGCAGCAGAAGCTGAAGAACCATTAGAATCTAATTTTGTAAGAAAACATTCTTTAGAACAAGCTGAAAAAGAGGGGACTTCTATAAGAGAAGCTTCAGCAAGAGTATTCTCTAATGCCAGCGGCAGCTACAGTTCAAATGTTAATTTAGCTGTTGAAAATTCTACATGGGAAGAAGAAAATGAATTACAAGAAATGTACCTATCAAGAAAAACATATGCTTTTAATGCTGATAATCCAGGAGAAATGAATCAAAAAAGAGATGTATTTGAATCTGTCATGAAAACTGCTGATGTTACATTTCAAAACCTTGACTCTTCCGAGATATCTTTAACTGATGTAAGTCATTACTTTGATTCTGACCCGACAAAGTTAATTAAAACATTAAGAGATGACGGTAAAGAGCCAAGTAGTTACATAGCTGACACAACAACTTCTAATGCACAAGTTAGAACACTTGGTGAGACAATCAGACTTGATTCAAGAACAAAACTTTTAAATCCGAAATGGTACGAGGGTATGCTCAAGTCTGGATATGAAGGTGTCAGAGAACTATCAAATAGACTAAATTACACACTTGGATGGAGTGCAACAAGTGGACAAGTCGACAACTTTGTTTATGAAGAAACTAATGAAACATTCATTAATGACGAAGAGATGAGAAAAAGACTCATGGATTTGAATCCAAATAGTTTCAGAAGGATAGTGGGTACTTTGCTTGAGGTTAATGGAAGGGGTTATTGGGAAACATCTGATGAAAATATAGAGCAATTAAAAGAACTCTATCAAGAAGTAGAGGATAAAATTGAGGGAGTTAAAGAGTAAATATCAAATCTTTTATCTAAAGATTGCATCTGCAACTTTTAAAATTTGATAATTTATTTTTACGTTATGAACTCTCACTAAGTGAATATTTAGTTGCGAACATAGACAACTTATAGCCAATGTTCCAATATCTCTTTCCTTGGGATTATCTTCATTTAAGATATCTCCAAGAAATCTTTTTCTAGAAGCACCAATTAAAATGGGAAAGTCAAATTTACTAAGGGAATCTAATTTTCTTAAGATTTCTAGATTTTGATCAGTATCTTTTGAGAATCCAATACCAGGATCCCAAATTATTTTTTCTTTAGAAATATTTTTTTTAATCGCCTTATTTGTCAAACTCTCTAGAGAATCAATAACATTAACTAACACATCATCATAATTCAAAAAGTTATTCATGTTTTGACTATTACCTCGACTATGAGTAATTACAAAGGGACAATTAAATTCTGAAACAACATCAAGAATCTCCTCATCCCTTCTACCTCCAGTAACATCATTAATCCAATTCGCCCCATTTGATAGAGCTTCATAAGCAACCTCAGAATTAAAAGTATCTATAGAAATAAGGACATTAGGATATTCTTTTCTAATCTTTTTTAAGTATGGTAATAATCTATTCGCTTCCTTTTTTGCTCCAATTTCAATTGCTCCTGGTCTAGTACTCTGAGCACCAAGATCAATTACATCAACGCCATTTAATACAAAATTATTTACTTGATTAAGAACTTCTTTAATTGAACTAAAATCTCCTCCATCACTAAATGAATCGGGAGTTAAATTAATAATCCCCATTATTGAGGTTTTTTGACCCCAATCAAATGGCCAAGGATTATTATTTGTAATTTGCAATTCTTGAAAAACTAATTGGATCTAACGACGAGCCTCCAACTAAAACACCGTCAATATCACTCATTGACATTATCTCATCAATATTACTAGGTTTAACAGAGCCTCCATATTGAATAATTACATCATTAAAACCAATTAACTTTCTTATCAATGCACATATCTTATTTGCTTCACTTGCTTCACAAGTCTTACCGGTACCAATAGCCCATATAGGTTCATAAGCGACTATGAGATTAGATGGATCAGTATCCTCCAATCCCTGTTCAACCTGTCTGGTAATAACTCTATCAGCTTCCCCTCTTTCTCTTTGTTCAAGAGTTTCACCAACACAAACTATTGGAGTAAGGCCACTTGATTGAGCAAAGACTGCCCTTTTATTAATTTGTTCATCACTTTCACTAAAATATTTCCTAGGTTCACTATGTCCAACTATCGCATATTTCACATTGTGTTCAATAAGCATTTTGGGAGAAATTTCTGCTGTAAAAGCACCTTGTTCTTCCCAGTGAATATTTTGACTTGCAATATTTAAATAATCAAAGTTAGAAAAACTTGCAAAAGTAGAAATTGCTGTAAATGGAGGAGCGATTACTATTTTTCTATCATTAGGAATATCTTTAATAAGAGGAAGAAAATCCTCCAAATAACT
>CACGEL010000033.1 GCA_902572065.1 uncultured Prochlorococcus sp. | reverse complement strand
GAAGCAAGAATAAGCAGAAATCAATCAGTTGAAGAATTAGCCTCTGATTTAAAAATGGGAGCTCAGCAATTGCGGGCAATAGAAGAAGGAAATGATGATCTTTTACCAGAAAAAGTTTTTATAAAAGCAATGGTTCGTAGGATTTCAGAGAAACTTAAGATTGATAGAGAATTTATAATGAGCGAATTTGAAACTCAAAGAAAAGAAGGAAAAGTTAAAGAAATTGTTCAGAAAGTCTCTATCAAAGCTAAACAAAACAAATCAATTAAGAATAGAAAGACATCAGGGTTTATAATATTTATTTTGATATCTGGAATTTTAGGTTTTTTAGCTTCATCTCTAATATTTAATATTTTTCCTAACTCTTTCAGAAATCAAATGCCAAAACAAGAATTTATAAAGAATAATTAAACAACTTTCAATTCTAAGTTTTTTAATTCTTGAATAACATTACTGCATAACTCTAAGTTCCACTTCTCAAGAAGAAGCTCTTGGTTTGAATTAAAAGGTAATAATTCAATTAAAAGTATATTATTTTGTAGTTCAATTTTTATTGACGATACTAAATTCTCAGGTCTTTGATCAAGAGAGGCAGCTAATCTTAAAATTAACGACATTTCAAGCACTAATGATTTATCTTCTTTTGAAATCAAACTTTGCCACGATTCGTGTCTTTTCTTAGGCAAAGACTTTCTATGATATCTAGCAATCGAAGCAATAATATTTGTTTCTGATTGAGAATAACCCAATAATTCGCAATGTTTAATTAAATACCAAGAATGTTTATGATAAGAACTTATATTCACATATTTCCCACAACTATAGAGATGACTAGCTGCCCAAAGGAGCTCTTTTGCTTTTGAATCACTACCGCTATGAAAGATATTTTTAGTTTGATCATAGATTTGAAATGCGATATTAGTAACCTTTTCAGATCTTTCTTTATCAACACCAAACTTTCTAGCCTGATGAACTATGGTCGTTTTCCTAATATTACTTTGAATATTAAATTCGTTTTTTATTATTCCTTTGCGTAGCATCCAATCAACTACTAATCCTTCTCTAAGTGCTCTCTCACTTATTGTTAACTCATTAAAATCCAACATATCCATTGAGGTATCAAGAATTAATGCACCTGGTATTATAATTTCTGCTCTTCTCTCGCTTAGTGAAGAAATTTTTTTTATTTCAGAAATTGGCATTTTAATTAATTTTTCCAAGACCGTCTGTAAACTTTTTTTACTAAAAACATAGCCATGCATCTTTTGTTTTGATTGTCCAAGATCAGACAAAATTAAATTACCTAGTGAGATTGCGGTACCACTTGTAGCAATCATTGAGACTGCTTTATCTTTTTGTAATCTCCTTTTAATTTTTTCAACAGATGGTTCTAAAGAGCCCTGAATAAAAGTTCTCAAAAAGTTGGCCCTTTCACTATTAATTTTTTCGCTATGAAAAAAATCGTTTTTGAGCCTAACAGCTCCAATTTTTGAACTTGTAAGAGCTTTAGCATCTTTTTTATCTGCAAGTATTAACTCTGTAGAACCTCCACCAATATCAATAATTACATAAGAATTATCTGCCAAAGTCATCCCGGACAATACTCCAAGATATATTAATCTAGCCTCCTCAGATCCGCTTACAAGCTCTACTGGGATACTTAGATTACTTTGCACTCTATCTATAAAGTCTCGTCCATTAGGGGCCTCCCTAACAGCACTTGTTGCAGCAGTGATTATTTGATTAACACCATTACTTTCACAATAGGCTTTAAATCTCTTTAGGGTTTTAAAAACTCTTTGAATTGATTCTTCAGTGAGATTTCCCTCTTCATCTCTCTCTCCCAGACGGGTTGTAGATTTATCAGTAAATTTTATTGAAAAGGTTTTAAGAGCACTATTAATCTCTGCAATTAAGAGGTGAGTGGAGTTAGTTCCAATGTCAATTGAAGCCACCAAAATATCTTTTTCTTGCAGAATGCTTAATTCTTTTTTTTGTATCATTTTTATTCTCTAAAAAATAGAGATTTTAAATACAGTAATTAATATACTTAAAATTGATTATGAAATTATAAAATTCACCAAATACTAGTTAGATTATTTAAAGTTATGAAATATAGATTCTGTGATAACTAAAGCCCTTATATCTAAAATAAATATTCTTTTTGAACTCTTGAGGTGGAACAAACCCACTGGCAGACTTATTTTGCTTATTCCTGCTGGATGGAGTTTATATTTAACTCCCGAATCAAATCCAAGCTTTCCGATGCTTTTAAAAATAATAATAGGGGGATTATTAGTTAGTGGTTTAGGCTGTGTGGTTAATGATATTTGGGATAAAACAATAGATCAAAAAGTTTTAAGAACCAAAAATAGGCCTCTTGCTGCTAATAAAATCGGGATCAAAACAGCTTACTTAATTCTTATATTTTTAATAGTATGTAGTTTCTTGTTAACTTTGTCACTTCCTGAGAATGGCAGAATACTTTCTATTTCACTTGCTTTTTTTGCTTTACCTTTAATCTTAATTTATCCTTCGGCAAAAAGATGGTTTAAATATCCTCAAGTTATCTTATCTTTATGTTGGGGTTTTGCAGTTTTGATACCTTGGGCCGCTAGCGAAGGGCACATAAAAAGTATTGTTTTACTATTTTGCTGGCTTGCTACATTTTTTTGGACTTTTGGTTTTGATACTGTATATGCTTTGGCTGATAAAAAATATGATCTTGAAATTGGCGTAAATAGTTCTGCTGTTAACCTTGCATCCAATACAAAAATAACTATACAATTTTGTTATTTTTTAACTTCTGCTTTTCTAGCAATTTGTGCTTTAATCAATCAACTAAACCTGATTTTTTGGCCAATTTGGTTGATAACAGCATTTTTGATGCAAAAAGATATTTTAAAAGTTTTCCCTGAAAGTAAACAATCAATTAAAAAAATTGGTCTTCATTTTAAAAATCAATCCATATATGGAGGGTTAATTTTGTTGGGATTCATAGTTGCCTCTTAATTTATGAATAGAATGCTAACTAAATTAAAAAAAGGAGATGAAATTAATATTTTAGCTCCCAGTTCCTTTATAGATAAAGAAGAGGATTTTATAAAGGGCATAGATATCTTAAAAACTTGGGATTTAAAAATTATTAGCAATAACATCCTCTCAAAAAAACATGGTTATTTTGCTGGAGATGATCTAAGCAGATTTGAAGAACTCGAAAAAGCACAAAATAGTAAGCTCATCATTTTTGCTAAAGGAGGATGGGGTGCAGCAAGACTTTTAGAAAAAAGTCCAACTTGGGGAAATGGCTTGATGCTTGGATTTTCCGATACATGTTCACTATTGTTATCAAAATATTCAAAAGGATATTTTGGCTCTATTCATGGACCTATGATTACAACTCTATTTAAAGAGCCTGAGTGGAGTTTAAGCAGATTAAGAAATCTACTTTTTGAAGGATATGTTGATGATATTACTGGTTTACCCCTAAAAAAGGGCATTGCAAAAGGAGAGATTATTGTTTCTAATCTAACTATTGCATCTTTTCTAATTGGGACAGATCATTTTCCAGAATTAAAAGGAAAAATAATAATATTTGAAGATATAAATGAAGATATTTATAAAATTGACCGAATGTTGACTTATTTAAGAATGACAAACAAATTGAATGATATTGCAGGTATTGGATTCGGAAGTTTTTCAGATGACCTATGTACTCCTGAATGGAAAGGCTTACTCAAAAAATTAATAATAGAAAGACTAGAAGAGTTTGATATTCCTATTCTTTTTGACCTCCCAATTGGACATTTGTCCGGTAATGCATGTATCCCATTAGGTTGTGAAGCAATATTAAATGGAAACGATGGAAAACTTAGTGTTCATATACCTTGTTACTGAAAACTTTTTAAAAATAGTTTTGCTATTTTTAGATCTAGTGGAGATGTAATTTTTATATTTGAAGAATTTCCTTCAATAATCTTGACTTCCCAATTTAAAATTTCAAATAATGAGGCATCATCAGTAACTGTCCAATTGTTTTCAATTGCCATAACATGTGCTTTTCTTAAGCTATCTACTAAAAAGCCCTGTGGAGTTTGGGCTGCCCACAAATTTTTTCTATCGGGAGTTTCTTTAATATAACCTTTATCATCAACAATCTTTATTGTATCGGTAACTTTGGTAGCTAAAATAACCGCATCATTTTCTTCTAATTCCAAAGCACATTTATTTATCAAGCTTGGATCTATTAAGCATCTAGCACCATCATGAATGAGAACTTTTTCAGCATGAGAGGGAAGAGAATTTAAACCTTTAAAGACAGACTCTTGCCTAGTTTCACCACCAATAATCCATTGAACTTTAGTTGAAAAACCTTTAACTGAATTTAACAATTCATCTTTATCATTCGGCTGCCCAATTATTCCAACCCAGCTTACTAAACTTGAGGAAAATACAGATTTTAAAGTCCAATAAATAAGAGATTCTCCTTCTAATTCAATAAGTAATTTATTTTTTCCGGCTTTCATTCTGCTACCGCTACCTGCAGCAGGTATTAATACATGCACAATAATTTGGCTCAATGTTTTCTAGATAATTATAAATAAACTCATTATGTTTGCACAAATAGTACTACGATTTTAAATTATAAAATTTTTTACAATGTCAAAGACAGAATCTTTAACAGGAAAAGTTGCTTTAATTACAGGAGCAAGTAGAGGGATAGGAAAGGAAATAGCCTTAGAGCTTAGTAATTTAGGAGCAGACGTAATTATCAATTATTCATCTTCTGATGAAAAAGCGGAAGAAGTTGTAAATTTAATCAAAAAGTCTGGAGGGAAAGTTAATAAATTAAAATTTGACGTCTCAAAAGAGGAATCTGTGAGTGCAGCTTTTGAAGAAATTATAAAAATCAATGAAACCATAGATATCCTTGTGAATAACGCTGGAATAACAAGGGATGGTCTATTAATGCGAATGAAATCAGAGCAATGGGATGACGTACTAAATACAAATTTAAAAGGGGTTTTTCTTTGTACTAAATATGCTTCTAAATTTATGCTTAAAAAAAGAAGCGGGAAGATAATAAATATTTCATCTATTGTTGGAATAATTGGAAATCCTGGACAAGCAAATTATTCTGCTGCAAAAGCAGGTGTTATTGGCTTCACAAAAACTTGTGCGAAAGAATTTGCTTCTAGAGGGATTAATGTAAATGCTATAGCCCCTGGTTTTATAGAAACAGAAATGACTGAGAACCTAAATAATGACGAAATAATCAAGGCTATACCTCTAGCTAAACTTGGTAGTTGCTCACAAATAGCGCAATTAGTTTCATTTTTAGTTTCGAGTGATGCAGGAAGTTACATTACAGGACAGACTATTAGTATTGATGGGGGAATGAGTATTTAATTAAGTACTTTCGTATGGTTGTCCTAACTCATCCCTTAATCTTCTAATTTTTTGTAATAGTTTTAGTCTTCTACTTCTAGCAGTTAAAGTCAAAAAAAATCTTAGAGGGAAATATATAAGAGTCATTGCGACTGCAAGCGTAGCAGTTAAAGTAAAAATAAGATTGCCAGTTTTATCCATATTTATAAGATACCCATTTTTTAATTAATTTGGATAGCTGTTTAAGAGAAATTCGGCTTTCCCCACTTAATTAAGTATCACTTAAATATAATTCCATGGGAGATTAGAATAAGAATATAAAGAATTCAATAAACATGCCAAAACAATTGAGCTTTTCGAATGAATCACGAGAAGCAATCGAAAAAGGAGTAAATACTGTAGCTGATGCGGTTAAGGTAACTATTGGTCCCAAGGCAAAAAATGTTGTAATAGAAAGAAAGTTCGGTTCGCCAGATGTAGTTAGAGATGGATCTACGGTTGCTAAAGAAATCAACCTTGAAAACCCTATCTCTAATTTAGGGGCAAAATTAATAGAACAAGTAGCATCTAAAACTAAAGAAAGTGCTGGAGATGGAACAACTACAGCAACAATCTTGACTCAAATAATGGTTCAAGAAGGATTGAAAAATATAGCTGCTGGGGCTAGTCCTATTGAGCTAAAAAAAGGAATGGAAAAGGGATTAGCTTTTGTTTTAGAGAAACTGAAATCAAAAAGCATTAAAATAAGTGGCTCTGATATTCAGAAAGTTGCGACAGTAAGTGCTGGAGGAGATGAAGAGATAGGTTCAATAATTTCAAAGGCAATGGATATTGTAACTTCAGATGGGGTAATCACCGTAGAAGAATCACAATCACTTGAAACAGATTTAGACATCACAGAGGGTATGTCTTTTGATAGAGGATATAGCTCACCTTATTTTGTAACAGATCAAGAAAGACAAATTTGCGAACTTGAAAATCCTAAGATATTAATTACTGATCAAAAGATTTCTACATTAACAAATCTAGTACCAATCCTAGAAGAAATTCAGAAATCTGCTTCTCCATTGTTAGTCCTTGCTGAAGATATTGAGGGCGAAGCTTTAACAACACTCGTATTAAATAAAAACAGTGGCGTATTAAATGTTTCTGCTGTTCGAGCTCCATCATTTGGGGAAAGAAGAAAAGCTGCGTTAGAGGATATTGCGATTCTTACAGGAGCTAATTTAATTAGCGAAGACAAATCAATGAAATTAGAAGAAGTAACTATCAATGATCTTGGTAAAGCAAAAAAAATAACAATCTCAAAGGATAAAACAACAATCGTAGCTTTCGAAGATACCAAAGACTTGGTCCAAGCAAGAGTTGAGAAATTAAAAAGGGAAGTAGAAATAACGGAATCAGAATACGATAAGGATAAGATTAATGAGAGAATAGCAAAACTAGCTGGAGGAGTAGCTCTAATTAAAGTTGGTGCTGCTACAGAAACAGAGATGAAGTACAAAAAATTAAGAATAGAAGATTCACTCAACGCAACAAAAGCGGCTATTGAAGAAGGAGTTGTATCAGGGGGCGGACAAACATTAATTGAGATTTCTGAAGAACTTTCTAAATTACGTAAAGAGACATCAAATGATTTAACTACAGGAATAGATATTATTAAAAATGCACTTTTAGAACCTACTAAGCAAATTGCAAAAAATGCTGGTTTTAATGGAGATGTAGTTGTTGCTGATATAAAAAGAATTAATAAGGGATTTAATGCTAACACTGGAGAGTATGAGAATTTAAACGCATCAGGTATATTAGATCCTACTAAAGTAATTCGATTAGCTCTTCAAGATTCAGTATCAATAGCAGCAATGCTTCTCACTACAGAAGTTGCAGTAGCTGATATTCCAGAGCCTGAGACAGCTGCACCTGGAGGACCAGGTGGAGATCCGATGGGTGGCATGGGCGGTATGCCAGGAATGGGTGGCATGGGTATGCCAGGAATGGGTGGCATGGGTATGCCAGGAATGATGTAAAAACCTAACTAGCTTTTTTCTCGTTTTTAATCCATTTTCTTAAATTATTTATATTTGGTAATGGCAATTCTTCTTTCACAATGTATTTATAGTCATATTTATAAGACTGATTAATAATTTTATTTGCGATTTCAATATTATTATTTATTTTTTCTTCTTTAGATTTACAGTCTCTCTTTTTTTGATGTTGAACATTT
>CACGEL010000032.1 GCA_902572065.1 uncultured Prochlorococcus sp. | reverse complement strand
ATTTCTATATCATTTGCAGCCTCTGACTCATTTAGGCTAATTTTAAGCATCATTGCTGTTGATAAAGCCATAGCAATGGGATTAGCAATATTTTTACCAGCTATGTCAGGAGCAGAACCATGAACTGGTTCAAAGACCCCAGGTCCTGAATTACTTAAAGATGCTGAAGGTAGCATTCCAATAGAGCCAGTTATCATGGCAGCTAAGTCACTTAAAATATCACCGAATAAATTGCTAGTTAGAATTACGTCGAATTGGCTTGGATCCTTTACGAGTTGCATGGCGGCATTATCAACATACATATTACTTAAATCTATATCTTTATCTTTTGAAGTTACTTCTAGAACAGTATCTCTCCATAATTGACTTACTTCAAGTACGTTTGATTTATCTACTGAACATATTTTTTTACTTCTTTGATTTGCTATTTTAATCGCAACTTCTGTAATCCTCTCTATTTCATTTGAGTCATAAAGCATTGTGTTGAAGGCTTTTTTAACTTTAGTGTTAGTAATTTGTCCTCTAGGCTGTCCAAAATATATTCCACCAATTAATTCTCTTACTACAATTAGATCTACATTTTCAATGATTTCTTTTTTTAAGGAACTTGAGTCAAGAAGGGATCTTCTTATCTTTACTGGTCTTATATTAGCGAATAATTTCAATGCAGATCTTAATTTAAGTAAACCACTTTCTGGTCTTAATTCTCTTGGCAAATTATCGTATTTCACATCACCTACACAAGCCAAAAGTACTGCATCACAAGCTTTACATTGATCTAGTGTTTCTTTAGGTGCTGGATCATTATGCTTTTCATAAGCTATTCCACCAAAATCTTCTTCTTTAATCTCAATATCAAAATCATATTTCTGAGATAATCTTTTTAATATGTTTAATGAAACTTTTGATA
The DNA here is from genome assembly GCA_902572065.1 of uncultured Prochlorococcus sp. Next base: position 6,889 of record CACGEL010000032.1, on the reverse strand, counting down.
TTTCTGGGCCTATACCATCTCCAGAAAGTAGAACAACTTTATATCTCTTCATTTAGTTTTTAATTTATTAAAAGAATAATTTATTTCTTGTCTAGTTGTCTAAGCTTTTTTGCTAATTCAGGTAATTTTTTAAAAACACTTGAACTCCTTAACCAAGATTTATTTTTCATAGCTGGGAAACCGCTAACAACTTCTCCATCTTCAATATCACAATGGATCCCACATTTTGAACTAGCTATGACATTATTACCAACTTTTACTCTGTTATTAACACCTACTTGCCCAGCAAGGATTACGCCATTTCCAATCACAGCTCCTCCTGCTATACCCACTTGAGCAGCAAATGCACAATTTTTTCCTATTTTAACTCCATGACCTATTTGAACTAAATTATCCATTTTAGTTCCTTCATCTATAAATGTATTGCCGACAGAAGGCCTATCAATACAACAGTTTGTACCAATTTCTACAAAGCTCTTTATTATTACGGAACCTTTTTGAGGCATTTTAATCCACTTGCCATCTTGAGGAATAAAACCAAACCCTTCAGAACCTATAACAGTGTTGGAATTTATTACGCAATTATTTTCAATACTTGTATTTTCATAAATGACACAATTTGGATGAATTACATTATTATTACCTAACCTCACATTTCCTAAAATAGTTGTACCAGGAAAAATCTTGTTATTATCGCCAATTATTGAATTTTCGCCAATATAAACATTAGGTCCTAAATAACAGTTTTTCCCTACTTTTGCTGATTTTTTAATAACAGCTGTATTATCTATCCCTGGATTAAAATTAATCTGCTCATAAAGAGAATTTAATACTTCCGCGAATGCAATTCTGGGATTTTCTACAATTATGTTTGAAATGTTCTGTGATTCAAGTAAACCTATTATTTCACAATTATTGGATGTAATAATGGCTGAAGCAGAAGTTCTTTTTAAGTTATCTTTCAATGTATTATTTTCTTCTAAAAACGATATTTGATTTTTTGATGCAATATCTAAAGAAGCAGCATTTTCAATATCTATATTTTCGAATATATTTGCTTTAATAAATTTCGAATCTCCACTTTTTATGAGATTAACTAATTCACTTAATAACATTTTTAAATTTTTTAGGTAAGAGCAAGAACATCCCTATGAACAACGATCATTGATGAATTAATGGTTTCTTTTTTATTTAAAATTCTTTTTAGAGAATCACTACTCATTGATGTTATCCCTTTTGCAACTTCTTTCTTATTAGTATTTACAATTCTAACAGCCTGATTAATAGTAAAATCTCCCTCTACTTCTTTAACTCCTACAACTAGAAGAGATGCACCTTTTTTCTCAATTGCTAAACAAGCTCCTTCATCTAATGTTATTTGTCCAACAGTTTTAATAGCATGAGATAACCAACTTTTTTTATTACCTAATGGTTTATCTACTGGATGAAATATTGTGCCTATTTTTTTATCATCGAAAATATTTATTAAATTTTCTTCATTTCTACCATCGGCTAATTGAACTTCTACCCCTCCCTTTGTGGCGATTTCAGCAGCAATTAATTTTGTTGTAATACCACCTGTCCCCCATTCGTTATTATAATTTTTGATATTTTTATCTTTTATAATTTTTAATTCATTAATATTAACTTCTTTTATTGGATGAGCATCTTTATTATTTCTTGGGTCTTTAGAATATAAATTTTCTATATCAGTTAATAAAATTAGCTTATTAGCATTTATTGCTAAAGCAACTAAGGCAGAAAGAGTATCGTTGTCTCCATATTTAAGCTCTTCATTTGAAATAGAATCATTCTCGTTAACTATAGGTACAACATTTAGATCAATTAATTGTTTAAATGTTTTGGAAGCATTATTGAATGATTCACGCGAATCAAAATCAGTTTTGGTTATTAGTATTTGGGCTATATTATGACCTAGCTTTTTCATTGTTTTTTCATATAAAGTCATTAAATTAACTTGTCCTACTGCAGCCACAGCTTGAAGAGTACTAAGTTCCTTTGGCCTTGTATTCAAATTTAATTTTTTACATCCTAATCCAACAGCTCCACTTGTTACGAGAATGACTTTATTTCCTTTTAAAATAAAATTTGTTAAAGATTTACATAAAATTTCTATTACTTGTTCTGTTGAATGATCCTCATTTCCTCTGAGAATACTAGTTCCAATTTTTACGACCCATTTTTTCATTTTAAGAAAATAGAAATCATTTTTTCTAGGATTAATGTTAAATTAAATTTTATCGGTAATCCATTTTTGCTTAATCGTTTAACTAAAATTGTCTGAATATTGCATCTATTTCCTACAATAATATCCGTAAAAATTCTATCCCCAATTATAGCAATATTTTTTGAATCCTCTTTCATTTCTGAAATTACATCCAAAGTAATTTTTTTTCTTGGTTTTAGTGCGTTTGATTTATATCTGATATCTAATTCCATAGCAATCTTTCTAATGCGTTCATTAGAGGGATTATTACTAATTAAGTATAAAGAGAATAACTGTTTAGATTCTTTGATCCAATTTTTTACATTTGTTGGAATTTTATTAGATTGGCGACTTAAAAGTGTACCATCAACATCTATTAATAAGCTTTTAATTCCTTCATTTTGTAGTTTTGAATGAGATATTTCATATATAGGTACTTTAGTGTCCCAATGGACATTTACAAGAGAACTCATTATTTTACAAACTACTCTTTTCTAACTCAGATTCAATTAAAGGTTGAACTTTATCAAACTCATCATCCTCAATTAATAATGCACCTTGATCTACTATTTTTCCAACGATAAAAAAAGGATCTAGAGGAATATATAAGCCATATTCTTGTTCCAATAAATTAAAACTTACAAGTAATTCGTATGTTTCACTTTCCTCATCTATACTATCTTCTTCTAACTCATCATAAATCGGCTCTTCGAGTTCTCCAGATACAGTTAAGGTAACCGCCGATCTTATAAGTTTTAGATCATGTTCTTGTAGCACTGCATCAGCATTCTTTAAGACTTGTTCGTTTTTCTCTATCTTTTCAATTAATTCTGGCTCATCTGTTTCATTGATTTTGAATAAACTTACTGGTGTATCAACTGGTGTTAATAATGCATATTCTTTTTCTTCAATCTTTACTATTTGTTCAAGATAACAAAATAGTTCATTTCCATTTGAGTCTTTTAAAACAAGGGTTTGAGCCTCATAATTATCTTGGGATTTATGATCGTTCATTTTTGATTTGACTTATATAGATTTATATTAATATTAAATTTGTTTATTACCCACTAATTCTTTTAACTCAGGACCTTCCTGAATCCATTGCTCAAGTATTACTTTGGCAGATAAGCTGTCAATAAGTCCAGATTTATCTTTCTTTACACCAAATCTATTTGTTGATTCCCAGGTTGAGCTATGCTCATTGACGAAGGAAAAAGGAAGTTTTAATTCATTAAAAAGAAATTCACCATAAGTTTCGCAATCAAAAGCTTGTGATGTAAATTTTCCTTCATCATCAAGGGGTAAGCCAACGATAAAACCAGTTAAATTAAGTTGTTTAATATAATTTTTAATGTTTTTTAACTCAGTATTGTTTTTTTCTCTCTTTACTGCAGGAAGAATATTTACTGTAATAAAAAGTGAATCACAATATGCTAATCCTATTCTTTTTGTCCCAACATCTAAACTTAATATTGACTTAGGTTTGGGCTTGCAATATTTCACTTAGACCTCAAAGGGAATGGGGATGGGTAAGCATTACCTTGTGGATTTAATTTTTCAAAAATCGATTCTAATGATTGGTTTATTTTATTAATCTGCTTAGATTCATTTCTAACAATAGTATTTCTCACAAGGATAATTTCTTGTAATTTATCTTTAAACCCAGAATTTTCTAGATATGAATTTAATTCAGTATTGTCTTCATAAGTTTTGATTATAGAATAAGGAGATTTATGAAAAAATTTATTTAAAATTTCTTTTAAAATAGGATTTAATCGATTGTCCCAACTTCTCCCAATCGTTAATGTATAGATTTTACTATCTTGAAAATTTATATCTTTTAAAATTGTGCATAAAACTGAATTTTCATGAATTATTGCACCGCTATTTAAATCATTTCTATTGGAGATATCTTTTTGATCAAGATCTAATATTGATCTTATTAAAGGAGATTGATTTGCGCGAATAAAATTAAGCACATTTATAATGTTTAATTTATTAATTTCTTGGAATTGATCAATTGAATAATCATCTTTATTTATTAGTTTAATAGACTTATTAATATTATTTTTACTCCAAAGTTTTACCTGTTCTAATGGTTGAAAACCTAATTCTCTTGCACTTGATATAAGGTGATTATTATTTATCTCAGAATTAATTACCCAGCTTGAAGTTTTTATATCTGTAATAGAGATTGATTTCTTTATCAACCCCATTGTCAAATCTTTTTCAGTAATAGAAGCCTCTCTATTTATTAAATTTGGCTTGGATATCCTTAAACAGGTGCCTTTATCGTTTAAGGGAATTATATTTAAATAACCTATAATTTTTTTTTCTTGTATTGCAATAATGCATTTATGTTTATTTTTTTTTAGATTGTTTAAAAAAATCTTTAAGTCATCAAAAGTGTTGATAATTGCCATTTTTAAAAACCAATTATTCAACTTCTCACTTCTTAAATCCAGTAATAGATTTAAATGACGAATATGTAGTTCCTCAAAGGCAATATTTTTGTCCATATTAGAAATAAAAATATTATTATTATCTTGTTTCATTTATTCACTATTTCTTATTAATACTATAGGTGTTTTTTCGTCAGAATTGCCTGCTGGGTTAACCTTCAAAATTTCTTTGAGTATATTATTAACCGAATTATTTGAACTAGCTAATATTTTCACACCACCAAGATCATTAACATCAACTACTGCTACTTCTACTTCAAGCTGTTCTGATAATTTATCGCAAAACAATTTTGTATTTATTGGACCCATAACTATGCTTTTATCATATGGAACAACTGTTCCACTAATGTCATCAATTAGGGAAGATTCAAAACCTGTTAATCTATAAAATATCCCTTTAACCCCAATACATTTAAATAAAAATCCTAAAATTAAGGAAAAGGTTATCCTAGTTAATCCTATTTTATCGATTAGTAATTGCATGCCACAAGCGGTTGCAAGACTACTTGTGGGGTGAAAAAAATAACATAATATTTTAGAAAAGAGATTATATTCTAAATTTTGAGGAGCTATATACCTCCCTTGCATAATTGCTAGAGGTGACTCACCTATAGTTAAAATATCTTTTTTTCTTGTGATTTTCTTACAATATTCTTTAACAGTTTCTATTGGATTATCAAAGGATCCAAGTAAATCAGTCTTAACCGCAATAGCTTTGTAGTCTTGATTTAAAGGAATCTGAATCAGCTCTTTTGTGTTTTGATTATGACGATTCAAATTCACTAAAAAACAATCTTGTTTTTTAGTGATTCCAAAATGTCCGTAATGATCCCAAAATACCTTTAACCATATATATTTGATTTTGTTTTTTAAATCACTATTTTTGAATTTTAAAATTACTTGTATTAGTAGTTTTGAGTTTGTTTTTATAATGGTTGTTGGCCAATAATTATTTATGTTTTTTTTAATAGATCCAGAATAAATATAAATACTTTCCTCATAATCTATATCTTTAAGATATTGATTATTTTTACCTTTAAAGAAATCTAAATCTAGATTTAGATTAGAAACCATAGTTTCTTTATATTTACTTTTATTGATTATTTTTATATCAATAACTACTTCAGTATGATTGTCTTTCTTTCTAAATTTATAATTTTGAGGTATTAAAACTAAATTTGTTTTAGGGAAGTAATTAATAGACAAATCACAACAAATTATTAAAAATAAAAATATTAAAAAAATATTTAAAAATAACATTTGATTCTGATATGTTTAGTTTTTGTTTTGTCTGATTTTTTCAGAAATTGTACTGTTGTATTCATTAAAGGCTTCTACAGTAAATGAAGAATTATCATTTGTTTTGATTCCAGTTAATTCTCCAAGTAGGTTGTTTAAATCTCCAAAGTCAACTTCTCCATTATTATCAAATTGAACTTCACCATTACTATCAAGAACTATAGTTTGGGGGATTAATCCATTCCAATAGTAATTTGGTTGATCAGGATCCTCTGATTTCTCTTCATTTTGCAAATCATCTATAGTTAAAGCAATAATATCTATATTTTCCCTCCAGATTAAATCTAGACCGGATATGACCGGAGCCAATGCTTTGCTGTCAGAACTATCATCAAGGTAAAAAAACAGAACTGATACTCTTTTATTTTTTAATGATTCTTTTAGTGTTGTTTTAGGAGGTACTATTGATCCATTTCCTGCATATATTGAAAAAATATTCCCATCATAATTATTATTATCTCTACTAGCATTAGCGGGATATGAATTAAAAAATAATAATAATATTAGGATTAATTTAAATATTTTCATTAAAGGTTGGTAATTTATTTAGTACTGGATCTACCTAAACCTTGTAGGATTCCTTTCCCAACTAATCCAATAGCTTTGCCAACTACTTTGGTTAAGAAATTTACAAAAAGGTTACCGATGTATTTTACAGCAATTTCTAATTGTGGAGCTATCGCATCTCTAATTTCAACTAATAAAGTAACTTGTTTTTGAAACCATTCTAAATTTTCTAGTTCTTTTTCTCTATTCTCATTTTTATAGTACCTTGTAAATTTAGAATCAATTATATCAATATATTCACGTTTACTTTCATATAAATAGATAGGCATATATATATTTTCGTGCCACCTATTATAGTTGTTGATATTATTTCTAAATCTTTCAAAAGATCTTG
>CACGEL010000031.1 GCA_902572065.1 uncultured Prochlorococcus sp. | reverse complement strand
ACAATTTTCTCTTAATAGATTAATTAATAGTTTATGCAAAATTCTTTTTTTATTATCATCGCTGCATAACTCTATTAATTGCTCAAACGTTAATGTTCCATTCTCTGGCTTTATTTTTCAAATTGAAAATTAATCATTTAAATTAAATAAAATCTAAAAAAAACTAACATGACTGAAGAAACAAAAGATTCAAAGAAATGTGGCGGTAAGAAAAAAATCATGGTCGCTTATGGTTTTATTCAACTTGGGTCTAGTTTCTTATCTGCCATAGCTTTAGCGTCGATTGCGTTTGGATTTTGCTCTGTAAAAAAAGAATCTAAGGTTTTTAATAGTTGCGTTATTGAAATAGTAGAAAATGGCAGTACTAATGCAGAGGCAGTTAGATATTGCAATGGGGGGAATTGATTTAAATTACATTTAGATGAATTCTACTAATGCTTTTATACTTGAATCTATAAAAGATCAGCCTATAGGTGAAACAGCACACTTCGTATGGTTTATTACAGATATTGGTATTGCAGCCCTTTTTAAGGGAAATAAAAATCTTAAAATTTATAATTCAAACGTTGAAAATGAGGCCAAAAATATAAGCCTTGATATCAGTAAGGAGGAAAAGGAATATTGTGAAATTAAAGATAAAAAACTCTTCCTATTCTATTCTTAACTTTTATTAGTTAAATCAATATGACGGTTCTAAATTATGAAATGACTCTTTTACGCTACTTTCACTAATTATCTCAAAAGTAAGTTCTTCATTTAGAGCATTTATGTATGAAGTGTAAAGTTTACTCCATACAAATTCAAACTCATCTTTACTTAGATTTTTAAAGAGAATTTCCCCCTTAAAGTAAATGTGATAAGAATCAAACATTATAGAAAATTATTCTTGCCCTGTTTTAACGCAACTTTGTACCCTTGGAGTATTGATGGCTACTAAAAAATAATTTTAAAAAATATTCCATAGAGTTTATTAATCCATACGAGTATTCATTTTTTGCTTTTTAAATAAAGACACAGTTTCATCAAGATCCAAACAAGGTTGAATATTAATATCCATTAGCCTCCTCCAAGGATACCACTGCTTCCATATTGTTTCTAATGAATCTGCACTTACAACGGAATGACCAATGCCATTTTGGACCATAAAAATCCATGAGTGAACTTCGTAGTTTTCAGGCCTATTCTGAGGTCCTCCTGATTCATACCAATTAATAAGCATCTGTCCGCCTTCTTCTTGATCTTCTCCATCTGTAAATTCGTAGGAGATTAAATATCTTTGCATAATATTTTAATTTTTAATTATCCTAACTCGATAATAAATTATTGCCTCCCAATTTTTTGATTGCTAAAAATCTAATAGAAATGAATATTCCCAATGATCCAAAGAATAGAAAAATTTAAAAAAAATATTTTAACTAATATCTCATTTATAAATAAAACAATTTTTGAGTATTTTCAAAAACATGATCTTTTTGTGTAATTTGAATTATGTAGAATTTCGAGTTAATTTTTTTTCGTAAAAAGTTTTATAATATTTAACAGATATAAACGGTTGATAAAAAGTTTATGAGTAGTAAGGAAAATAATACTAACTCAACTAATAACCTAGATTATGACGATATTCTAGAGGAAGAAATAATTAGTTCGGACGAAAATAAATATGGAGCCGATGTTGATTTAAAAAACAAAAGATTTTATAGACTTAGAAGAACTTTTCTTGAAATAATAAATAGATTACTTTTCTTTTCCTTTGTAGGAAATTTTATATTCTCGTTCTTCTTAGCTTATAAAGAAAATAAAACTTGGTTCCTTCTTTATATAATCAGCGCCTTTTCATGTATTTTCTATACCCCAAACAGAAAAGCTATAAAGGAATTGATAGCAGCCTGGCCTAATATAGAAGACCTGATTAAAGGAAGAAGTTTGTGGAGGAAGGATAAGTAAATAATGAATCTAATTAATTCTTTTAAAAAGTGGTTATTAAATATTCTTTTGCCTTATATTAAGGGATTTAAAAAGAAAAAGTAAAAGAAAAAATAATGAATATTATTGTTATTGGAATAACAATTGAAGTCTTTTTTTTAATTGGAGTTGTATTTTGGATTAGAAAATTGAAAAGTAATCAGAGTAGACAACCATCCTTATCAGAAAAGATTATCAAGAATCTTAAGTTTTAAAAAAATCTAAAATAATAATGTTTTTTCAGGAAATCTATTGGTTAAGGGAAATTAAGTTTTCTTTTTGCTCTCACTTTGCATCAAAAATCAGTTAGAACATTGAGATAGTTTATAAGAAGATGACTTTTACTGCCCAAGGCCTTGCTCCAATAACAAATCCCTTAAATAGTGTTTTATTAGAAAAGAAAATGATAAATGTTGATCAAAAATTTATTCAACTCGTTTCTTTAGCAGAAGGTTTACCTAGAACTGAAGTTTTTGAGAGTGGTAAGAATTATTGGAGAGGTGTTTGCAGAAGCGCAATTTTTAGATTTCCAGATGACCTTGAGATACTTAAACTCGATGTAAGAAGTTATGTTGATAGTAATAAAGGGATAATTCAAATAAGATCAGCTGCAAGATTAGGTCAATCAGATTTAGGGGTGAATTTAAGAAGAGTTGAATATTTGTTTAATCAACTAGAGAAATTGTAATTAGGTAATTAGTCTAATTTTTATTTATTTAAGGTTCTTTTTACTAATTAGATGTGCTTTAATTCGAGAGAATATTTGAAATAACATGCTAAAAATAATCTTAGTAGGAATTATTTTCGTACTAGTTTATTCTCAACCTGATTTACGCCTTACTGTTGCTGATTGGCTAAAAACAGCTTCCGACTTTTTAATTGAATCGGTAAAAGTTGAACCGAAATAAATTAAAAGAATAAATTAAATTACCCCTGAAATAGAAAGCATTTGTTTAATGCAAAGAGCTACGAAAATAAATATTATTATTCTGCTTAATATGTATTTCACTTATACAAATAAATAGTTTTAAGGACATAATAGAAAATTTTTTTGAAATTTTTGAATAGTTAACGATAATAAGAGATATGAAGCTTAGATTATTTGAGTTCTATTTTATTAAAGACTACTTAAGACCTTGGTTTGGTCTTATTTATTCTTTATTCTTTCTGTTTTTTTTAGGTGCTATTGGGTATCGAATTACAGAGGGATGGGATTGGGGTGATTGCTTATGGATGGTTCTTATCACCATAACCACTATTGGTTTTGGTGAAGTTCAAACTTTAAGTCCTGAAGGCAGAATTATCACTGTTCTAATAATCGTTGGTGGATTAATTTTTATTCAGTTTACCTTTCAAAAAGCTGTTAGATTATTTGAATCCGGCTATTTTCAAAGAGTAAATGAATTACGTTTTAAAAGAATTCTTAGAAAAATGGAAAATCATGTAATTTTGTGCGGATATGGGAGGGTAGGTCAGGAAATATCTAATCAAATAAAAACACAAAATATTCCTATTATTGTTGTAGAAAGTGATGAAGATAGAAAAAGGATTGCTGAAGATAATGGTTTAGAAGTCCTTTGTGCAGATGCAACACTTGATGAAACTTTAAAACTAGCTGGATTAGATAAATGTAAAAGTTTGGTTGTTACTTTATCTAATGATGCTGCTAATTTATATGTTGTCTTAAGTGCTAAAGGGATAAGAAGTTCAATAAGAGTAATTGCTAGAGCAGGAACTGAAGAAGCTGCTAGCAAATTGAGATTAGCTGGAGCAAGTATTGTTGTTAGTCCTTACATAGCAGCAGGAAGAGCTATGGCATCAATGGCTTTAAGACCAATTGCTATTGATTTTCTTGATCTCTTGGCAGGAAGTGAATGTGAGATTGAAGAATTTGAATTAAGTAATGATATTAGCCTTTTTGAAACTGCAGAAAAGATAACGCTTTTAGAGCTTGGAATAGGTAAAAAGAGTGGGGCAAAAATATTAGCCATTAAAGAAAATGATAAATTGGTAACGAATCCTGGCGGTAATTTCATACTTCAGCCAGGTCAGGTATTAATAGCTTTTGGAAGTAAAGAACAACTAAATATTTTGAATGGCCTTTTAGGAAATCTTGTTGTGGCTGTCGAGCTATTAAAGTAGATATCCTTGAGAAATTAAGAGCAGCGGTTGAGAAAAAATAGGTAGATAAGATTTTCAATACATGTCAAATTATCATGACTTTCATATACCTTTAACTCCTATTAAAGTCTTTTACAACATTTAGTAGTAGATTTATATAGATATTCTTTTTTTAATGGAAGAGAAATTAACTCTTTTCAAGAATCGTAAAAGATTCGGTATAGAAAAAAATATAGATATTATCTTTAAGAATACTGCTCTAGTCTTGTCTAGTTTCGTAGCAATAATACTTTTAGGAATTATTTTAGTAGTCTTTTTTCAGTCATTTGAATCCTTTTCAAGGTATGGCTTGAAGTTTCTAGTAACCTCTGAATGGAATCCAGTAAAAGATGAATATGGAGCTTTTACCGCAATATATGGCACATTAATAACTTCATTTCTCTCGTTATTAATAACTATCCCTTTGGGCATTGGAACTGCAATATTTATTACCGAGGACTTTGTACCGAAAGTTTTTAGAGAAATAATAGGTTCAATTGTTGAATTATTAGCAGCTATTCCCTCAGTTGTATTGGGACTCTGGGCAATTTTTGTTATGGAACCTTTTTTGAGAGCATTTTTTGTCTTTCTACATAATTTCTTTGGTTGGATACCTTTATTCAGCACAGAACCTACAGGTAGGAATTCACTTTTGGCGATATTGATTTTAGTTGTAATGCTTTTGCCTATAGTTACCTCTATTGCTAGGGACTCTTTGAATCAAGTTCCTAAAAAACTTAGAAATGCTTCTTATGGAATTGGAGCCAGTAGATGGAAAACTATATTTTCAGTAATTCTGCCAGCTGCGTTATCAGGAATTATGGCAGGTGTTCTTCTTGCTTTAGGTAGGGCAATGGGAGAAACAATGGCTGTAACAATGATTATCGGAAACTCTAATGCATTTAGTTGGTCTTTATTATCTCCTGGATATACCATCTCCTCTATGCTCGCAAATCAATTTGGAGAAGCTGATGGAAGTCAAGTTTCCTCTTTGTTTTACGCAGCATTTGTTTTGATGATTTTGTCTTTGGTGGTGAATATCTTTGCTCAATGGTTAGTTAAGAAATTTAGTCTCAAATATTAGATATTATGAATTCACTTTTTTACCAAAAAAATTCATCTCGAAATATAGGAGATAAAGTTTTTACTTCTTTATCTTTAATTTGTGTAGTTATAGCGATACTTCCTTTGATATTTCTGGTAACTTATATTCTAATCAAAGGCGGAGCTCAGATAAATCCTGAGCTATTTACTTTAGAGCCCAACCCTCCTGGAGATGATTTAGATGCAGGTGGAATTAACCCTGCATTAATCGGGACATTAATAATCACCGCTATTGCCTCAATTATTGCCATACCAGTTGGTGTTGGCGGCGGCATATATCTAGCGGAATATTCTAAAGGTGGAGCTTTCTCTCGGTTTATAAGATTTGGGGTCAATGTTTTAGCTGGTGTTCCTTCAATAATTGCGGGTGTATTTATATATGCCTTAATAGTTTCAACTAAAATCTTATTTGGAAGTATGTACAGTGGCTTGGCTGGTGGAATGGCACTCTCAATTTTGATGTTGCCGTCTGTCATAAAGACAACTGATGAGGGTTTAAAGTTAGTTCCAAATGAATTAAGGTATGCTTCTCTAGGTGTAGGGGCAAGTATGTATACAACAATATTAAAAATAACTTTACCCTCTGCTTTTCGTTCTATAGCTACTGGTGTAGTACTAGGTATAGCTAGGGCTGCGGGTGAAACTGCTCCATTAATTTTTACAGCTTTATTCTCCTACTACTACATAACTGGTTTTGGGGATTTGTTTTATGAAATGGGTTCTCTTGCAGTCTTAATTTATAATTTTGCTTTGGAACCATATGATGCTCAAAATAAACTTGCATGGGCGGCATCTTTTATCCTTGTTTTGTCTATCCTTTCTGTAAATATATTTTCTAGGATATTAGCCGCTTTTACTGAGAAAACTAAGAGGGTATGAAATGATTAAAACTAATAAAAAAACATTAAAGAATATCATTTTATCTCTCGAGAATGTTTCTGTTAGCTATGGAACTTTTGAAGCAGTAAGAAATGTTTTTTGTAATTTTAAAAAAGGAAATATAACCTCCCTTATTGGACCTTCAGGATGTGGTAAATCAACTATTCTTAGGTCTTTAAACAGAATGAACGATTTAATACCTAATTGTTCGCTAAAAGGGACTGTCCTCTTTGATGGAACTAATATTTATGACAAAAGAGTAGATCCAGTTGAAGTAAGAAGAAGAATTGGAATGGTTTTTCAACAACCTAATCCATTCCCTAAATCTATCTACGAAAATATTGCATTTGGAGCAAGGATTAATGGATTTGTAGGAGATATGGATGATTTAGTGGAACTTTCACTTAAAAAGGCTGCTTTATGGAAGGAATGTAAGGATAAGTTAAACGACAGTGGTTACACTTTATCTGGTGGACAACAACAAAGACTATGTATTGCTCGAACAATCGCCATTGAACCTGAAATAATTCTCATGGACGAACCTTGTTCAGCTTTAGATCCTATTTCAACTTTAAAAATAGAAGAAACAATGCACGAACTTAAGAAGAATTATACAATAATAATCGTTACGCATAATATGCAACAGGCATTAAGAGTTAGTGATATGACAGCATTTTTTAATGCAACTGAATTTGAAGATGGTGATGGAGGAAAAGTAGGTTATCTTGCGGAATTTGATTCAACAAAGAAAATTTTTAACTCTCCTAAAGAAAAAACCACTCAGGAATATATAGCTGGAAAATTTGGTTGAGGTTAAATTTTTATCTTTGGAAGAGTAATTTTTACCTAAAAAGAAGCCAGGGGTAGACAAACAGTATAAATACCTATATAGTATTCCTCGAATTAGAAAAGTTTAATTTGAAAAATTTCCCTTATCTTCCTTTCTTGATATTTGCGGGTGCGATAATTACAACCGCAACTATTGGCCTTCCAGTATTTACCTCATAATCCAGAATATATACTTTTTTATTTAAAGGCTCTAATTCTATGATTTTTTTAAACAACAAAGATTTAATTGGAAGTCCTCATAAAAGATCAAATAAAGAAAATTTATTTGACTTTATTAAAAATAGAGTCAAGATGAGTTTGTGTGTGAGTAAAAAATTTGTTTTAAAACCATCATTTCAAGTGATGTATTTCTAACTAATTAACTATGAATAAAACTCAAGAGCAATTAGAGAAACTAAGAGAAGTTGCCGAGGCCTCTTTAACCAAGACAGAAGAACTTCAGAAAGTCCTCGCTAAAATTGAAGCACTTATGTCTAGAGAAGAATTACAGAAAGTCTCCCAAAAAAATAAATAATTCAGTAATTAGAGATATTTTAATATTTGTACTTTTTATTACATCTGTACATTATTAGATTAGTTATTAATTAAATAACAGAACCCGTTCCAAAGTTTCTGTTAGGTCTCGAGGTCTTGCCTTCTTTATGTAAAAGACCTCTTTAAAGTTTTTTTTATTAAGTTAAGAAATATCTTTTATACGTATAATTTTTTAATTAATTTACAACTTTGTATATTTCTTTCTTGCAAACATTTACATCGAAAGACTCAGTCCCAACGATTTCTAGACCTGTTTTTTCAGTGACTTTGACAGTAGCATTGCATTCATCTTGTTTGAAAGCCATATAGCTAGGCTTTTTATTATTTAGTTCTGCCTCAGATTCAAGCTTAACATCAATATCTTTTTCATATTGTTCCATTACAAGTGTCAGGGCTTCAATCTCTACAGAAAAGTTTTCATTAGCATTTAACCCAAAAGGAACTAATATAATTTGAAATATAAAAATAGTTATTAATTTTTTCATTATTAAAAGTTTAGTCTATTTTTTTTATAACGTAGTTTGTAAAGTTCGGAAAGACTAATTATATTTTTAGATTTTACTTGAAGTTTTATTTTTATCATCAATATTTAGAATTATTTTAATGATTATATGAAATTAATAATTAAAGTGAGATTAATAGGTACAAAATATCACTATAAAAGATAAATTTAATTAGCCTTATTAAGAGGATATATAAATATATTTATATTTGAACAATTTGCTGTTCAGAAATAATATCCCATTTATTAAATGTATTTTTGAAAGGAAAACCTCCTTTAAGAATTCTAGATGCTTGGAGATATAATATGTTTTCTTTCTCATTCAATGCAAAACATCTAAAAGATAATTTAACCTTGGAATTTTTTACATATATTTTGGGATGAATATGTTCGCAAAAATTTAAAATATTCTCTTCATATTTCCTATTAGGTGGCGTAACTAAAGTTGAAATTATTAGATATTTTAAAAGCAAAAAAGTTTAAATTT
>CACGEL010000030.1 GCA_902572065.1 uncultured Prochlorococcus sp. | reverse complement strand
GAAAATTTCCAATTCTTCCTCCAGAACAAGATTGCAATAAGATTAAAATAATCAATAAAAAATATTTATTTACTATAAAACCCATATTTATTTTTTACTTTTTTTATTCTTCGAGGTCTTTTTACGAATTAAATTATTTTTTTTGAAACCAGATCTCTTTTTATCTTTCAACTTCTCTTCTAATAAAACCAAAGCATTATCAAGCGTAAATTTTTCTAAATTAGTATCTTTAGGCAAAGAAACATTTGTTTTCCCACACTTTATATATAGTCCATATCTTCCATTTAATATTTGAATTTTTTCATTAAATTCTTCAGATTTTCCAAAATCCTTTATTACTTCTTGTCCTCCTCTTGCTAATTTTGGCATCGCAAGGATTTCTAATGCACGCTTAAGATCAACCTTAAACACATCATCTTCTTTTTTTAAAGATCTATTTTCTGAATCATCTTCATTTTTGATCCATTTAATATAAGGACCAAATCTTCCCCTATCAGCTTCAACAATTCCACCTTCGGGATGCTCTCCTAGTAATTTTGGTAAGCTTAATAGTTCAAGAGCTTCAGGTAATGATAAATCATCAGTTTTCAACTCTTTGGGTAAAGAGGCCCTTCTTGGCTTAGCTTTACCCTCTTCACTATTTCCTAGCTGAACATAAGGTCCATAAGGACCAAATCTTAAAAATACTTGCTCCCCAGTTTTTGGATCAGTCCCAAGATCTGAGGGGCCACTAAGAATTTGATCAACTTTCTTTTTATCTAAATCTCCAGGAGTAATATCCATAGGCAAATTACCTTTTGCCTGTATTTCATTTCCTGATTCATCTATTTTTACTCCCTCTAGCCATGGTCCGTTTGATCCAATTCTAACTACACAAGGTAAATCATCAAAATCAACTTGCCTGTATGCTTTTCCATCAATATCACCCTCTGTTTTCTGAACTTTTACCTCAAGACCATTTTTACCTTTATAAAAAGTTTCTAAATATGGGAGCCACTCTAGATTACCTGAAGAAATTTCATCTAATGAAGATTCCATTTTTGCCGTAAAAGTAGTATCTACAAGATCAGGGAAGTGCTCCTCTAATAATGCTGTAACCGCAAAAGCTGTAAATGTGGGAGATAATGAGTTTGAAGAAATATTTGCATAACCCCTATCAACAATTGTTCCAATAATACTTGCATAAGTAGATGGTCTTCCTATTCCCTCTTTTTCTAAAACTTTGACTAATGCAGCCTCAGTATATCTTGCTGGAGGTTTGGTTTCATGATGAGTAATCTCTTTGCTAGCAACTTTTAGAATAGACCCTTGAGTTAAATTAGGAAGAATTACTTCTTGCTGTTCTAATGATGCGCTTGGATCATCAGTACCTTCTACATAAGCTCTAAAAAAACCTGCAAAATCAATACTTTTTCCGCTTGACTTAAATAATCCTTTCCCAACTTCTATTTCAGCATTAATCATTGTTAATCTTGCTTCTGCCATTTGACTGGCAACAGTTCTTTTCCAAATTAATTCATATAAAGAAAGATCTCTTCCTGACAAATCTGTATCATTTGGAGTTTTAAATACTTCTCCAGCAGGCCTGATAGCTTCATGTGCTTCTTGAGCATTCCTTGCATTTGAATTGAATTGACGAGCTGAGTTAGATAAATATTCTTTCCCATATTTGGAATTCACACATTCTCTCGCCGCTCTAGTCGCTTGTTCTGACAGATGTACTGAATCAGTTCTCATATATGTGATAAAACCCCTCTCGTATAATCCTTGTGCACATCTCATTGTTTCTCTTGCAGATAATCGAAGTTTTCTATTAGCTTCCTGCTGTAGAGTACTAGTAGTAAAAGGTGGAACAGGCTTTCTAATTGTGGGTTTTTTTTCAACTTTTAGGACTTTCCACTTTTCTTCAGATAAAGATTTGAGAAGATTCTTTGCCATTTCTTCACTCAAAATTAAAGTTTTATTTCCTTTTTTTAAATTACCTGTCTTCTCATCAAAATCAGAACCATTAGATATTTTCTGGCCATCTAGACTAAATAACTTAGATTCAAAAGAAATATTATCTTTAAGCAAAGAGGCTTTTAATCCCCAATAAGAAGCTTTTTTAAATGATCTCCTTTCTCTTTCCTTGTTAACAAGCAAT
This sequence comes from uncultured Prochlorococcus sp., assembly GCA_902572065.1. Next base: position 6,978 of record CACGEL010000030.1, on the reverse strand, counting down.
CTTACTGAAACAGACTGAACACGACCAGCAGATAGTCTGGGAGCTACCTTTTTCCAAAGTAATGGAGAAAGTTCATATCCAAAAAGTCTATCAAGAATTCTTCTAGTTTCTTGAGCCTGAACTAATTCCATATCAATTTCTCTGGTCTCATCTAGTGCCTTATTAATTGCCTTTTTAGTGATTTCATGAAAAACCATTCGCTTAGTTGGAATTTTTGGTTTAAGAATTTGCATTAAGTGCCAACTTATACTCTCTCCTTCCCTATCTTCATCAGTTGCTAATAGTAATTGAGTCGCATCTTTTAAAGCATTTTTTAAATCTTTAACAATCTTCTTCTTTTCCTTTGGGACTATATATAGTGGTTCAAAATCTTCTGTAGTATTTACCCCTATCCTTGACCATTTTTCTTTTTTAACTGATGCAGGGATTTCAGCAGCTCCTTTTGGAAGATCTCTTACATGTCCCATAGAAGCTAGAACTTCATAATTAGGAGGCAAAAACCTTCTTATAGTTTTTGCCTTTGTGGGACTTTCGACAATAACAAGTGTGTGATCCAAGGTCTATTTCAATAAAATTAGTGTTTTTTAATCCTTTAAGGCATATTATGATTAATTGAAACTCTTTCTAGCAATATTGCTAGAGATTTTCAAAAATCATACCCACAAATTATAATCAAGTTAAGATTAACTCTTACATCCTTACAATCAAACATTCAATTTAATTAAGTGCCCGACGAAATCTTTACAATTAATTTAAATGCTCAAGCAATTATTCCAGAAGCTTTCATTTTGCTTGGTATTATTGGCACTCTTCTTGTCGATTTAACTGGCGAAAAGACTGCCTCAAGGTGGGCACCAGTAATTTGTTACATTTCATTAGGTAGTTCTCTTATAAGTCTCGCTTTACAGTGGAGTAACCCAGTTAATAATGCATTTCTTGGCTCTTTTAATTCAGATAATTTATCTATTGCCTTTAGATCAATTATTGCACTATCAACTCTGATTTCCTTGCTCATTAGTTGGCGTTACACAGAACAGAGTGGGAGTCCAATCGGTGAATTCGCTGCAATAGTTTTATCGGCAAATTTAGGAGCCATGCTTTTGTGTGGATCCACTGACCTTGTTAGTGTATTTATATCTTTAGAGACTTTATCAGTAGCCAGTTATTTACTTTCTGGTTATCTCAAGAGAGACCCTAGGAGCTCTGAGGCTGCTTTAAAATATCTACTCGTTGGATCAGCTGCGGCTGCAGTTTATCTATATGGTTCCTCTTTCCTTTATGGTCTAAGTGGATCCACAAACTTATCAACAATTGGGGCAGAGATAATAAATAAACCATCATTTATAACATCTTTATCACTAGTATTTGTCTTATCAACTGTTGCTTTTAAGATTGCTGCAGTTCCATTTCATCAGTGGACACCTGATGTTTATGAAGGGTCCCCCACACCAGTAGTAGCTTTTTTATCTGTGGGATCAAAAACTGCTGGATTTGCTTTCGCAATAAGAATTCTAAGCACTACTTTTTCTTCTTACGATGATCAATGGAAATTATTATTCACTATCCTAGCGATCTTAAGTATGGCATTAGGAAATATTGTTGCATTGGCCCAAACGTCAATGAAAAGAATGTTAGCTTACAGTTCAATTGGTCAAGCAGGATTTGTAATGATTGGCATTGTATCTGGAACGCAAGATGGTCTATCATCAGCCGTTTTATATTTAGCTGCATACTTGTTTATGAATCTAGGAGCTTTTTCATGTGTAATACTTTTTTCTCTCAGAACTGGATCAGATAGGATTACAGATTATTCAGGCCTCTATCAAAAAGATCCATTAATTACTTTGGGTCTAAGCCTATGTCTTCTTTCACTTGGGGGGCTGCCGCCTATGTTGGGTTTTTTCGGAAAAATATATTTGTTTTTTGCAGGGTGGGCTAATCATCAATATCTACTAGTAGTGGTTGGATTAGTAACTTCAGTAATTTCAATTTATTATTACATCTCTGTTATAAAAATGATGGTAGTAAAAGAACCCCAAGAAGCTTCTGAGATAGTAAAGTCATATCCTGAGATTAACTGGGGAATCGTTGGATTACCTCCTTTAAGAATTGCTTTATATACTTGTATAGCGGTGACAGCTTTAGGAGGAATACTTTCTAACCCTCTTTTCAAACTTGCTAATTCAGCAGTATCAGAAACTCCTTTTTTGCAGAATATATTAGCTGTCACAAATAATACACTTTAAAAAAAGTATTCATAAATGGCTAAAAAAGTTGCGACCTTAGAAAAAGTTTCCAAAACTTATGGCAAAGATGATCTTATTGTAAAAGCCTTAGACAACGTAAATTTAGAAATTTATAAAGGAGATTATTTGGCTGTTATGGGTGCAAGTGGTTCAGGTAAAAGTACTGCAATGAATATTATTGGCTGCCTAGATAGGCCATCTAAAGGTATTTATAAATTAAATGGGACTGCGGTTGAAAATTTATCTGATGATGAATTAGCAGAGTTACGCAACCAAAAACTAGGATTCGTTTTCCAACAATTCCACCTTCTTTCAGACTCTACAGCACTAGAGAATGTTCTTTTACCAATGATTTATGCTGGCATAAATCCTTTGGAAAGAGAAGAAAGAGCAAAAGATGCATTAGACAAAGTTGGGCTTTCTGACAGAATTAATAATCGTCCTAATCAATTATCGGGAGGTCAACAACAACGTGTCGCAATTGCAAGAGCAATTATAAATAACCCTGCACTTTTGTTAGCCGACGAACCAACTGGAGCTTTAGATTCAAAGACAACAGAAGATGTATTAGACCTTTTTGATAAACTCCATCAATCTGGTATTACTATAGTTTTAGTTACTCACGAAGATGAAGTCGCCAGCCGAGCAAAAAAAATAGCAAGGTTTAAAGATGGGAAAATAGTTGAATTAAAAATCAAATAAGTTTAAAACCTCTTTAATATTTTTTCTTTTGTTTCATTAAAAATTCTCAAATTACCATTATTATCTATATCTTTTATTTTCCAATCTTTGAAGTTATAACCTCTAGGTAAATGTTTTTTTGTAAGGAATTTATTTGCTCTTTCAATAATATATTCTTTTCTATCATTGCATTCGACTGACTCATGAATAGTTTTGAGAATTTTTGCAGTCCAATAATATTCACATATATTTTTAGTGTTAAGAATCTCAGATAAAGCAATTCCCTCTAATGGAGTTTTATTTAAAAAATTCATGCCAAGACCTATCCTTACATAAATAATTTCTTTCCCTCTTGTTATCACTCTGGGTAAGAATCCAATTAACTTTTTTGAATCAAAAAAAATATCATTTGGCCATTTCAAATCAACTTTTATAGATTCCTTATTCAACATTTCACATAACTTAATTGCGAATGAAAGACTCAAGGTCTCACTTCGAAATTCTGAGGAGAATATTGGATAAGCTGCACTTAGCCAAATTCCTCCTTTAGGAGAAAACCATAGTCTAGAATTTTGACCTATCCCTGATAATTGCTCTTTAGCAACTATTGCTATTGGTTTATATCTTTTAATTTGAGAATCTTTAAGCCAATTTGTTAATTCATATTCAGTGCTTCTACATTTTAATTTGTATTTAAGTTTCCAATGTGGGCAGTAGCCTTGGATTTTTTTGTAATAATATGCTGTCTTAGCAACAGATCCTAAAACTTTCACAAATTGTTAATATTAAAAAAAATGAAATCTTTATAAGATTTAATTATCCTAGATCCATTAACTTAATTTATACAAATTGAATAAAAAATATTTACCAATATTGAATAAAAGATATCCACATTCAATGCGTAATTGCCTTAATGATTTCAAGAAATCATGGGAAGACTTAGATAAACTATCACAACTAAATGAAAACTGGGAGAAATTAATTGGTTCAGAATTATGTAGGGCATGTAAACCATTAAAAATTGAACAAAAAACACTCACTATTGCTGTAAATCATCCTCAGTGGCGGCAGGCATTGATATATAACAAACACAGATTAAAAGAGACTATCTGCAAATTTGGAGTAAATTTAAATGAAATAAAAATAGTACAAAATTATGAATTCAAAATCTTAGGTAAACAAGAGTATAATGCAAAAAAAGTTTGGGAAAATCATCCAAGTAGAATTAAGAATAATAATATGATTATTTGTAAAATCTGTAATAGCCCTGCGCCAAAAGGTGAAATATCAAGATGGGGAAAATGTACTTTTTGTTGGAGAAAAAATGTTTAAGAAAATTTTTTATTTTTCTAATATTAATATTCCCATTTGATTGCAAAAAATAGTCCGATATTCAACTTTCTTAAAACCTACACCCTTTGCTATTAGCATTAGTTTATTTCCCTCTGGGAAATTTTTTATACTTTTTTCTATATAAGAATATTCTTTACTTAATTTAAAAAATCTTGAAATGGGTACTACAACAAATCTTAAATATATTTTTTGAAATATATAAGCTATTGAATTCAATTTGGAATGATTAAAGTCTAGAAATCCAGCTCGCCCTTGATCACTTAAAAGATTAAATACTTTTTTTAGTCCCTCTTCAACATTCACTAGATTTCTTAAACCATAAGACATACATATTCCATCATAAATTTTCAAATTTTCATCTATTTCTAAAATATCTTGCATCTCCCAATATAAACCTTTTTCTTTAATCGATGCCGACCTTTTCCTTGCAACATTTAAAATTTCTTTTGCATTATCTATCCCAGTAACAGTTCCACTGGGCCTAACTTTCTTAAAAATTAAAAATGATAAGTCTCCAGTTCCACAACATAAATCAGCCCAATTTTCTCCATCAATTGGTTTTAATAAATCAACTAATTTATTTTTCCAAGATTTGTGTAATCCCAAACTTAGTAAACTATTTAGAAAGTCATAATTACAGGAAACTTTATTAAAAATAGTTTTGACTTCATTAATTTTTTTATATCTCATAATTAAATATTATTAATTTTTTTGATTAATGGTAAATTATCATTTTTTTCATTAGGTCTTATTGGTAGTTTCTTCTTAAGAAGAAAAGATTTTATTTCTTCTATAGTTAGTTTATTGTCATGAAGTAAGGATGCCAAAAGAGCTGCCGAGGCTTTACCTTCATTAAATACATCATAAATATCTTCTACGGAGCCCGCCCCTCCAGAAGCGATTACAGGAATATTAACTGCATCAGCAACAGTTTGAGTCAACATTAAGTCATATCCATTTTGTGTCCCATCGCCATCCATTGAAGTCAATAGAATTTCTCCAGCACCTAAGGCTTCAACTCTTTTTGCCCAACTTATTACATCTAATCCAGTATTATCTCTTCCTCCTTTAACATAAACTTCCCATTCGTTAGATTTATTAATTTTTTTTCTAGCATCAATAGCAATCACAATACATTGTGATCCAAAAATTTCAGAGCTTTGGGAAATTATATCTGGATTCTTAACTGCAGAAGAATTCAAACTTACTTTATCTGCGCCTGCTCTTAAAAGATCATTAATTGAGATAATTGAATTTATTCCACCACCAACAGTAAAAGGGATTTTTACTGATTTTGCAGTTCGAGAGACAAGATCAACTAATGTTTTTCTATTTTCCACACTAGCTCTAATATCTAAAAATACTAATTCATCAGCCCCTGCCTCTGAGTATCGACAAGCCAATTCAACAGGATCACCAGAGTCTCTAAGGTTTACAAAATTAACACCTTTAACTACCCTACCATTGGCTACATCTAAACAAGGAATTAAACGAAGAGCTACCATTTTTAAAAAAATTGTCCAAAGGCTGTTAATCTTGGATAATAGCTTCCATTTTACCTCTTATGGCCGAAACAAAATTATTACCCAAAATTGGTAGTAAAGTTAAAATTAACATTAACAAAGTTAAAGATAGATTACCTGTAAAGCTAATTGATCAAATATCATCAAACCCAAGAGTTGTAACAACTGGATATAAAATGACTGATGGTAGGGGTATTGGTATTACAGTTAGATTGCAAAATGGAGAAGAAAATTGGTTTTTCCCTGAAGAAATTGAGAAAGGTTAAATATCTAAAGTGAATGATCCAAAACAATTATTAGGAATTAAAGGAGCTTCAGAGACTTCTAGTATTTGGAAACTACGTATACAATTAATGAAGCCAATCACATGGATACCTTTAATATGGGGGGTAATCTGTGGAGCCGCCGCAAGCGGAAACTTTGAGTGGACAATAAGTAACGTTTTAGCCTCATTAGCATGCATGTTTATGAGCGGACCACTTCTGGCAGGTTATACCCAAACTATTAATGATTTTTTTGATAGAGAGATTGATGCTATTAATGAACCTAATAGACCAATTCCCTCTGGCAAGATTTCGATTAAGGAGGTGAAAGCACAGATTTGGGTATTACTTTTTTCTGGATTGGTAGTTTCTTTTTTATTAGATTTGTATGCAAAACATAGTTTTCCGTCTGTCTTCCTTCTCGCTCTAGGTGGTTCTTTTGTGAGCTATATTTATTCTGCTCCTCCTTTAAAATTGAAGCAAAATGGCTGGCTAGGAAATTATGCTTTAGGAGCATCATATATAGCTCTTCCATGGTGGGCCGGACAAGCTTTATTTGGTAAATTGACAATTGTTACTGCATTACTAACTCTTGCATATAGTCTTTCTGGTCTAGGTATAGCAGTTATAAATGATTTCAAAAGTGTTGAAGGAGATTCAAAGCTAGGATTGAATTCTTTACCTGTAATATTTGGAATTAAAAATGCTAGTCGAATAAGTGCTGGTCTCATTGATATTTTTCAATTAGCAATGGTTGTCGTATTAATTGTTATCGGTCAACATTTAGCATCAGTAATTTTAGTTTTACTTGTAATTCCTCAAATTACATTTCAAGATATGTGGTTACTAAGGGACCCTTTAAAATTTGATGTGAAATACCAAGCAAGTGCACAACCATTCCTAATAACTGGA
>CACGEL010000029.1 GCA_902572065.1 uncultured Prochlorococcus sp. | reverse complement strand
CTAATTAATTATAAAGTAAACTATTTATTTACTACTTTTCCTCCATACGGTCTAACTATTTTATCTAACAAAATACGCATATCTTTATTTTTAAGTTTCTCTATTTGCTGTAAATTTTCAAGAAGATCACATATTTGATCCTGTGTATCTTCATTTAATTCCGAAATTTTCATAACTAATCTCTTTCAATAAGTTCAATCTTATATCCATCAGGATCTTCTACAAATGCTAGAACAGTTGTGCTGTTTTTCATCGTTTTTGGTTTAGTAGTAACTTTACAGCCGTTATCCTCTAATCCCTGGCAAATGTCATATATATCTTTTACACCAATAGCGATATGTCCATACTTATTTCCAAGCTCGTAGTCTTCTGATTTCTTGTTCCAATTATGAGTTAACTCAATTACTGCATTATCTTTCTCAGAACCATAGCCAACAAAAGCTAAAGTAAATTCACCATGAGGATAATCTTTCCTTCTTATAAGATTCATCCCTAATCTATTTACATAAAAATCAATAGACTTATCTAAATTTCCAACTCTCAACATGGTGTGTAAGATTCTCATTTAAAGTTTATGTGTTTATATACAATGATATTTAGTAAAGTTGGTTTTTATGAAAATGCGTTAAATTAAATATTAAAGAGTAGGTTTTAATTGAATCAAATAATTCAACGAGCAACTTCAGTTATTTTTTATACTTTGCCATTGAAGGCTTCATTGCCTTTTGGATATTATTTACTATATAAATTTTCTTTTTTAAAAGTACTTTTATTGCTCACGTTCCCTGTTGCGATAATTGAAAGATCCTTACCTTTTGGGAGCTTATTATTTTTTATAATATTGTTTGCAGGAGTTGTAAGAAATCCAAATGTCCCTTATTTCGTAAGATATAATGCTTGCCAAGCATTACTCCTTGATATTGCCTTGATCATAATTAGTTATCTTTTACGTATTTTGCCTTTAGTTGAATTTGGTTCAATAGTATTTATATTTACACTATCTATTTTTATTTTTTCTATCTTCCAGTGTATTAATGGCGTTGAACCTGAAATACCGTTTATTAGCAATTCTGTAAGAATGCAAATTTAAAGAACTTAATAAGTTTTGTCTTTACTTGCATTTTTTTAACATTCATTGAAAATAGATTCCCATCTTTTCTGACTAGATTTTATAGCTTCCGTTGGGGGTTCTGTTCCTCCTAGTTCAAATGCTTTAATTAAGGATTTATTGGCTAATAATCCTAATCTTGCAGCTTCTCTCTGTCTTGAACATACATTTTTTCTAGAACCCTCTTTGAGAGTAGTTTCTATTTCTTTGAGAATTTTGCTGGCTTCGTTAGATTTAGAGTAAAAATCATTCATATAAACATCAAGAGGTGTTTCAGCAAGCGTTATATTTGCTGAAACGGTGAAAGTTAGCAAAATTAAAAAAGAGATAATGATAAATCTGCTCATTTCAAAATCTCAGATAATTTATTTTTTGACCTCATTAATACTAAATAAAAAGTAATTACACTAATTGTGCCTGATGGACCAATAAAAACATGCCAAATTTGGTTTCCAGTTATTGATAGATTTGTTCCAAAGAAAGTTGTAACAATAATACCAAAGATTGGGTAAGCAATGAAGATCCAATCTTTAAACATTCTTTGCCAATTTATGATCAAAAATATACTAATAATTACTTGTAATGATAGAGCGATAGATTTATTAATTAATAAATAGGAAATTATTGAGCAAAAACATAGGAAGATATTTGTTCCATTAGCAAAATTATTTTTACTAACTGATATGGTTAAACATGTTAAGCCTAATGCAAGAAAAGAATAAAAAAGCCAATTAAAGAAGGAGGAGTGATCTATATAAATCCAATTTGTTTTTGTATGATCAATCATCTCAAACATTGATGCTAAACCTAAAAAAATAAAACCAAAGGGAATAAGAATATGGTTTTTTATATTTTTGAATTTATTAATTGATTTAATTCCAAAAAATATTGGAACGACTACTGCTTGTAAATGGGCAAAAAATAATAGAAAGAAAAACAAATTAATTTAAATATCCTCAACTTATTTTAAATTTAGATTTCATATAGAGGCTTACATTATCTCAAAAGAGAAATATACCATTGGCCAACTAATACAATTAATAATGTGAGAACTAGAGGAAAAGCTGGATAACGAGTTTGAAAGTTAGCAGGCGGCCAAGGAGACCATGATATAAGCCTGCCTTTGGTTTCTTTTGAGGATATAGTTTTTTTTGTATTATTATCTGAGGTATTTGTAGCGAATCCTTTATCCATAAGTAAAACTAAAAACAAATACTAACAAGAACAATAATGAAGGGTGTATCTAAAAAAATAAGATCTATTGTAGATTTTACAGATAATAAAAATTTTATTTATTGAGACTAATTATGGGTAAGACAAAATATAAATTTAAAGCTCTTCAATACTTTATGTTTCTTTTAGTAGGGATATTTTTAGGCGTTGGAGTTATTTGGCCTGGTTTGATTCACGAAAGAGGAAGGAAATGTTTTTTTAAAATAATTAAAGATGGCAGTGGCGGAAGCGTTTCTATTGGAACTGTTTTTTCTATATCTCCAAATTATATTTTAAAAATTAAAAATGCGAAAAATAAATATAATAAAGTGCTATTAGTAGGAGATTTTTGTTTTCGGAAATTCTAATAAGTTTAATTTTTATAAAAGATAAATCATCTATAAACATTTCCAATAATTATTTATTGACCAACTTTGAAAGTTGATAATGCTTTATTGCAGAGCAAGGATAAATATATTTTGCAAATTTAATTTTATATCTAATTTATTTAAAAGAAAATTGAAATCTTAGGATTTATTCTGATACTTTATTTAGCGGGTTCTTCTAGAAACGGAGGGGGTGGGATTCGAACCCACGGTACCCTTGCAGATACGCTAGTTTTCAAGACTAGAGCCTTAAACCACTCGACCACCCCTCCAGGCGAAAAATATTAAATTTTTGACTTTTTTATTATAACAAAAGGTGGTTGATTTTTTTCGGAAACAGTTCGGAAACATATGTCCAGTGATATATGAAAGCTATTGCTATAACTATGACTAAATCTAATTTTCAAGACCAGTACCTTAACCCAATCGACTAGCTTTACATTAAGGAAATGTTAAAAATATAATAATTAATTCGACGAAAAAATGTTTTATTTTTAGTAAAAGATAAGCAATTGTAAATATATTTTGAAATTTATTATGATCAATATCCAAGTTATTGCAATCTTATCTAGACAAGCTAATAGAATTTTTTATTCTCTTAAAACTTTGTTCAGTTTATATAAAGCAGAATTTGTTTCTGGTAATATTTTATTATCATTTTAATTCCGTTTTGCTAAATATAAAAAACAATCTTTATCGACCAGAGATAGATGGATTAAGGGCTTTTGCGGTACTAGCTGTAATAATAAATCACTTTAATAATGATTTTCTTCCTAGTGGATATTTAGGAGTCGATATTTTTTTCGTTATTTCTGGTTTTGTTATTACTTCTTCTTTATCTAACAAAAGAAGTGATAATTTTTTTGAATTTGTGATTGGATTTTATGAAAGGAGAGTAAAACGAATACTCCCGTCATTAATTTTTTATGTCTTGGTGATGAGTCTTTTAATATGTTTTTTCTCCTATGAACCTCAAACCTCTTTAAGAACAGGTATTTCATCACTTTTTGGTTTATCTAATATTTATCTTTTTGTCAGAAGCACTGACTACTTCTCTCTCTCAGCCAATTTGAATCCTTTTACTAACACATGGTCTCTAGGAGTTGAAGAGCAATTTTATTTTATTTTCCCATTTTTTATATGGTTTAGTGGTTATCTAAAAAATAAAAAAAAGGGATTTAGAAATTTAATGATATTACTATTAATTTCAATTTCAATTTCGGGAATTTTCTTTATAAATCAATATAACATAAACCAACCATCCGCTTATTTTTTATTACATAATCGTTTTTGGGAAATTGCATTTGGATCGCTTGTATTTTTACAAATAAAAAAAGATTTCGTTAAATTTAATTCTTTTAGGAATACCCTCCCTTTTTTAATTTTAATATTGATAATCTTTGTGATGTTCCAACCATTATCAACTGGACTTTATTCAACATTTATTATCGTTTTTCTAACTGGAGTACTTCTTGTTCTCTTAAAAAAAGATTCAATCTTAAATAAGATTTTGTCTAAAAAAGAGATAGTAAAAATAGGAAAACTATCATACTCTTTGTATTTGTGGCATTGGGGAATTATATCAATAAGTTATTTAACCATAGGCATACATTGGTGGTCTATACCATTTCAACTATTAGTAATTTACGCATTATCTGTTTTATCTTTTAATTATATTGAAAATCCCTTAAGAAATAAAAACTGGTCTTTGAAAAAAATTCCAAATTATTATTAATGCATTTTTTATTTTGTTCTTTTCTGCAATTTCTATATTTATTTTGGATAGTAAATTTAAAGAAAATTTGTATCTGGGTAATAAAAATTTAAGTTTAAAAAAGCCATATTTTAAATATTCCTCCTTGGATGAGAAATATTGTTTTATATATAATGATAATAAAGAATATACAATTCAAAAGATTTTTTCGAGGTGCACAAAACAATTTAATAAAAATAATGAGCAAACTTTATTTTTCTTGGGTGATAGTTATACCCATTCCTTTTGGCTAGGCGCTGAGTATATAGCAGAAAAAACTAATTCAAGAATTTTCTCTCTTAGTGCACCTCAGACTCCCTTCCCGACAAATAAGTACGAAGAACGTAAACAAAAAATATATTCAAAGAGAAGTCAGATTTTTGACTTGTTAGAAAAAGAAATTCAATTAAGAATTAAAACTGGAGATGTAGTGTTTTTAAATAATTACTTAGGAGGATATGAAGATGACTTTATCAAAAAAGAATTTTTTGTTGGATGGTTAAAATCTCTCGAGGATTTTGTAGAATCGCTTGCTAAAAATAATGTAAAAATTGTTATCTTTATGCCCACTCCAATTTTTTCGGAAGTAATTGATAAGAGATGTAGAAATTTTAATCCGCAATGGTTCAATAATTACTCTACAGAAGATTGTTCTTATATAAAATTAAGGGAAGATTTTATATCTAAAAATGGCAGGTATAGAAATATAATAAATCAATTAAATAAAATTTCTTCTTTACACGAAAATTTGTATGTTTTTGATTCTTTAGATGCAATGTGCCCTAATTCAGAGTGCAAATATACCTCTGAAGGTAAATCATTTTATTCTGACCAACATCATTTATCTAATTATTCTGTAAGATATTTAATCGCTCCGAAAGTTATCAATTTTTTGAAAGAAAAAAGAATACTTTCATTTTAAAAATTATTTATTTTTATAAAACAAACTAATGATAATTTCAAAATTTTCTGGAAGGCTTGCTAATAATTTAATACAAAATATTGGATTATCCTTATTAGGAGAGAAGCTAAATCTTAAAGTATCTAATTATAAAATTACTCCGGAGATCCTTAAATTTAATTTAAATCTATGGAAAGAAGGTAGAGTATTAAAGAAAAAATATCCCTTACATATTTATAAAGATAAAGATATTGATATTTTGTTTAAAGACCAATTTGAACCTAAATCTTCATTTATTTTCGAGGGTAACTTTCAAAATGGGGAATTTTTATTTGAAAATAAATCAAAAATAAGAAAAATTTTTTCTTATAAGAAAGATCCTACTTTTAATAATTCAAAATTAATCCTTATGATAAGACTTGCTGATGTAGCACATCTAGCACCTCCATTAAATTTTTATTATGAAGCTATTGCAGATATGCAAACTAAGTTGGGTTTTAGAACAAAAATTGAAGGGTTTATAGCATCAGATACGCCAAATCATAAAATCGTTAAAAAGCTAGCATCAAAATATAACTATAAAATAATTTCAAGTGATGCAACAGAGACCTTGAAATATGCTATTCGATTTAGAAATTTTATATTGACTGGAGGGTCATATCACTGGTTAGCAGCTTTTTTAGCTGATGCTAAACATGTAATTTATCCAGAACATACTTATATGTGGCATGGAGATATTTATAGTCATTCCAAATGGACAAAAAAAGAATGGAAAAGATTTGCTCCAATAAGATATTTTTTGTTAAAAAATCACTTTTGGAAATACGACTATATTGTATTAAAACTAAGAAAAATAAAAAAGTTTTTTAGAAGATATATAAGTATTAATTCATCGTTATAAGTATTAATGAATTTTTAGTAGTTAATTAATCATATTTTTTAATTAGATTTAATAAGATGCAAATCGATTCTTTTAAATTCTTTTAAATAATTACCAAGTTGAAAATCCATTTGGGGAAGTAAACCATCTCCATAGATTAATAGGTAAAGGGAAAGCAGGACTGGCCCACTCAAGGGGGTTTCTAGAAAACCAATCTTTTGGTAGATAATAAACCTTCGCAGCAGGGGTTATGACATTTAAAAAAGTTAATATATTAAGAAGTTTAATTATGCGATTACTTTTCCAACCAAGATTTTCATAAATAACAGATAAAGAAAAAGGGATAATAGGGAAAGCAAAAGCTAGCGTTCTACTAACATCAGCATTAATACTTGAAGCAATAATAGTTGAAACTATAGAAAATATAAAAAAAATAACTCTAAGTGATCTCTCCTTCCTAAACATAATTATCATTGTAATTAGGGGTATTAAACATAACCATCTATAGGAAAGAAAAACTATAAATAAAAATCCTGTCCATTTGGCTGGACTCATAATAGTATTTACTCCTACATCAATGATTTGATATATAAGCATAGAACTCTCTCCTTCAATTCCTGGACCAATTAAACCTATCGTTAAAAATACTCTTATTAATATGAAAATTAGGATTCCTATAAAAAAATAAAATAATATTTTAGATAATTTTAAAAATATTTCATTAAATCTTTTTAAATTAGCCGGCCACCACCAAAGAATTAAGAATGGTATGGATAAAATAAATCTTTCGTCATTCAAGCATCCAATAAATGTGCATGGAATAACAATCCACCATTTTCTGAAGCATAAAATAATTGAAATGGGCAGAAGACTAAGAGAATCAGGATGACCCCAATGAGTGTTTGTCCATTGAGTTACCATAGTAGTTGAGATAGCAAAAGTTGAAGATAATGCTATTCCGTTTGTCAACCTTTTAGATATTGCTAAATAAAAAAATGATAGAGTTAATATTAATGCAATGTAAGCAATCCCTGGAGAACCAAGGAGAGATAAAATATCTCTTCTATCACCGCACCAACCTAAGAAATTAGCAATACTTGGTTGAACTATTCTTGAATAAAGTTGAGCCTTCTCTTGACCAAATAAATTTCTGCTAAATGGATCTAAACACTGCAATAAAAGATTATCTCTCCTTGTGGTCCCAGAATTCAGGCCTAAAAAAAGAATAAATCTTGGAGAATAAAAAAAGAAACTAAATAACCATGCAATAAAACCAACAAATAATGATTTTATTGCTATTCTGAATTGTTTATTTAACATTTATAAGAATCGCTTAAAATTTAGACTATAGAACATAATATAATATTAAAAATAGCTTATTATTTCTCATTTGAAATTATTAAATTCAAATTATAATTTAAACTAAAACCAAATAAAATGATAATAATATTTATTAATTACTTATTACCTCATATTTGAAAAAAAATTATTTTCTCATTACTCAATTCTAAGATTAATATTCACTAGGTTTAAAAATAATTTAAATATAGATTAAAAAAGATTTTATATATATTTGTAGAAAATTAATTGTCCTTGGAAATTTGTAAAAATTATTTATCTATCAAATACATTTATTAGACTATCAAATATTAAGTTTATGTTTTTTTATAAAGAATATTTTATGAATTTTTTAATTTTACTGAACTTGGTGATTTTCTCAACCAAAACGTTTCAAGACCATAAACATACCATCTTAAGTAGTCAAAAACCCATTCGGAAATCTTAAATCTACTTTTACCAAATTTTCTTTCTTCCCAATAAGAAGGGACTTCAGCAATTGAAAGACCCAATCTGTTTGCTTTAACTAATAACTCAATCGAAAAAGTGAACCCCTTTGTAGATTCGATTTTGATCATATTGAGATACTTAAGCGAAAAAAGTCTGAATCCGTTACTTACATCTTTTACAGGAATGGTAGATAAATAAAATAAAGAGAAAGAAGCTATTCTTACCAAAATAGACTTTATTAATGGACAATTTCGCATCGCACCTCCTTTTATAAATCTGCTTGGAACAACTATATCGTTTCCCATAAGGAATTTCTCATACATTAGATCTATAATTTTTGTATTTATGAAGTCATCCGCAACGTATACAATAACTGCTTCTGATTTGCATTCTTCAAAACCAGAAAGAATCGCCCCTTGTGGTCCACTATATTTATTTTTAACTTTATCGATATTGAAATTAAAAGATTCTGAGTTATAAGAAGTAAGAGTTTTATCCGAATCATCATCATAACAAAGTAATACTCTGAATTTTGATGAAACATCTTTTTCTAAAAGGGCAAATAATTTTGCAATATGTACTTCATTAAATACAGGAATGATAATATCTAGTTTGTTTTTGGAATCCAGCAATTTTTTAAATCAATAAACTTATTTAAATCTTAATATATTTGATTAATACTTAATTTAAGTTTAATCATAATAGTAGAATCATAAGTAATAAAAACTTAGTTATTGCTATATTTATTAAAATATTTATTCCTTAATGATAGATTTATAATTATGATGAATAAATTACTTAAATATCAAGATAAAAAAGTTTTTAAAAGATTTGATAATTTAATTCTAAAACTTTTTTCTAGTGATGAATTTGGTTGGAAAATAGATTTTAAAATAGCACTTTTTGCATTTGCAATAACAATTTTCTTTGCGTTTCCTTCTTTATGGCTTTATTTTAGACCTGACAAAGCAGGCCGCTTGATGTATCAGATGCTTCAAGCCGAAAACCCCCTAAATAGGGATCTTCCTCTCACTGCTCAATTACTAAGCTATAGATTCTTTGTCCCAACATTAAATTATTTTTTAGGATTAAGAGGCTACAGTGTTGTTCTTATACCAGTGATATCATCTTTTGTTAATTTATATTTGATTAGTCGAATCATTAGGAAAAGTACAAAAGATATTTTGTTTAGTGTGATTTGCGTAATTGGAATTTCATTAACTTGGTTTATTGCAGAAGGAACGGCTTTCTGGAATACTACTGATTCCGTATCACATTTATTACTTTTATTACCCGCAGCATTTAAGCTTAATCCTATTTATTTTATTTTTGCACTCCCATCAGCTTTGTTTGTAGATGAAAGATCTATCTTTGCTTGTGCTTTTCTATGGCTATTTCTTATGAGAAGAAATCTAATGTGTGAGGATGATTTAAATAAGATTGAAAATAATTTTCTTAATTTGAAAATAACTAGAAATTTACTACTTAATACCTTTTCTATGTTTATTGGATTTGTTTTATGGATGTTAGGTCGTTACATAATTGATTCTGAAATAATTGCACCAGCTCCTAATATCATTGTAGTTACTAGCCAGATAAGTAATTTTTGGGAATTCTTCCCCAAATATTGGCCACCACAGATTTTAAATTTATTAAGTTCTTTCAAGTGGGTTTTCTTTTTCCCTTTATTCTTGATTATTA
>CACGEL010000028.1 GCA_902572065.1 uncultured Prochlorococcus sp. | reverse complement strand
CTGATGGTGGGATATATTTGGATAATAACTCTAAAGGATTCCGAAGATTTGATGTCAAAGATGGATTAGGAATAAAGTTACTAAAAACTAATGATATTAAAGTAGCGATTATATCTGGATCAAATTCACAAATAATTGATGATCGGGCCAAGGCATTAGGAATAAAAATATTAAAAAAAAGGAATTTCATCTAAATTAAAAGCTTTGAAGGATATTCAAGATGATCTAAATATAAAAGTTGAGGAAACTATCTTTCTTGGTGATGATATCAATGACCTTACTGTTTTGCCAAATGTATCATTATTTATAGTGCCATCTGATGCACATATTGGTTGTAAAAGAAAGGCTTCTTATATAAGTAAATCAAAGGGAGGAAAAGGTTTTATTAGAGAAATTGTTGATCATTTAATTATCTCAAAAAATTTAGATCCCTACTTACCTTTTGAAACTAAAAATGATTAACATTTTCATTTAAAAATTTTTTGCTTATTAGTTTTTTAAAATACTTCCGATTTGAATTTCAATACCTAAATCCTGATTTTTTATTGCTTCAGTTAATTTTGCATTTGATAAACCCATAGCTTTTGGCCTCCTAATAAGACCTGACTTATCATCTATAGATCCTGGTAAGATTGAATTAGAAGGTATATTTAACTTCTTACAAATAAGTTTTCCAAAGTGGAATTTGGATATTTTTTTATCTGAAGAAATATTAAATATTCCAGAAAAATTATTTTCTAATAATTTATGAGCATAAAGAGCCAAATTTTTTCCACTTACTGGAGTAAAAAAAACATCCTTAAATAGCACTATATCTTTATTTTTTTTAGCTGATTCTTCAATCCATTGACTAAAAGAATTTCTATGCGGTGGACCATAGCCAAAGAAATTTGTTCTACAAATAATAGAGGATTGACAATTATTTAATACTTCTAATTCTCCCTGATATTTAGATTTGGCATAAACATTAATAAGTCTCACTTCATCTTCTTCTGAATATAAAATATTTTTATCATCATACAAATGATCTGTAGATATATGTATGAATTTTGTATTGGTAGAATTACAGGCATTTGCAATTATTCCAGGAAGATGAGAGTTAAGTTTAAATGCTTCCAAAGGGTTATTCTCACAAGCTTCTACGTTAGTTAAGCCTATACAGTTCAATACTATATCAATATCATAAAAATCTAATATGCGTTGTACTGAATTTATTGAAAAAAGATCTATTTCAATAGACTCTAAACCCATATAATTTATACAGCATTTATTTTTAGTTATGTAGATTTCATATATATGATTAACTTGTTTTACCCATAAGTAAGCTAATAAACTTGAACCACCAAGAATAAGCAATTTTTTTTTCTTTTTTATTGATTTCAATTTATAAATTTTCAGCGGATAATACTTTCTCTAATTCTTTAAAACTTACATTTTTAAGAATTTGTTTATTTAAAAGATAAATTTTATCGCATCGTTTTAATGTTTGTAATTTATGCGAAATAAGAAAAATTGTATATCCAATATCCTTCTGAAATAAATTATTTAAAAGTTTTTCTTCGGTATTTATATCTAATGCATTTGTTGCCTCATCTAAAAATAGAATTTGAGGTTTTCTATAAATTGCTCTAGCAATAGCTATCCTTTGAATTTGTCCTCCACTAATTTGAATTCCTGTCTCTCCAATAATAGTTTGATAACCAGATTTAGTTTTTTCAATAAACTTAGAACTCTCAGAATATTTTGCTGCATAAATTACTCGTTGTAAATCTATTTCTTCTTTATTTACACCAAAGGCTATATTTTCAGCAAAAGATTTATTTTGTAAATATATCTTTTGGGGTACATATCCTATACATTTCTGCCATTTAATTAAATTTCGCCTATTTCTAAAATTATTTATTAACTTATCATCTAGAAATATTTTACCGTTATTAGGTTCTAATAATCCTAGAATAATGTTTGATAGTGTTGATTTTCCACAACCAGATTTTCCAATCAATCCAATTTTTTCTCCTTTTTTTATTTCTAAATTAAGATTTGAGAAAAGTGGTTTTTCATTTGGATAGCCAAAACTTATATTTTTTAATTCAAATTTATTCTTAAAAAAATAACCTTTGACCGAAAAAATTTCTTTAGATAATTTATTAGAAATTAACAAATTCTTAACTCTCTGAACACAAGCTTTATTTCCTTTTATATTTGCGTAAGATCTATATATAAGTTGCATGCTAGGAAGAAGTTTTTGTGATGCTAATGCAAACAATCCAAGTGAGGTTATAGCCAGCATATTATTTTCTCCATCAAATGAAAGAATAATACCAAGAACAATTATAAAAATTATTCCTAATGCCTCTAATACAAATTTTGGGTAGACAGCTATGAAATTATTCTCTGCTCTTAACCTTCTTAAAGGTTTATCTTTATTATTGTATTCATTTAAAAAAATGTTTTGATCTGAATATAAAATAACTTCTTTAATAGAAGATAAAGTTTCTTGGACTATTCTAATTTGATCAGAGGCTGTTTTTGTGATTTGGAAACTATTACTAACTAATTTTTTATTTGCTCTTAAAACTACAAAAATATATGTAATACTAAAAACTATTAATGAGATAAATGCAACTCTGAAATCAATAATAAATAAAGTTATAACTATAAAAGAGGAGATTATAAATCCAGTAATAAGTTGATTTACTTCGCTTAAAACAAAAATTGTTTTTTGTACGTCTTGAGCAACAGCATTAATTATTACACTGCTATTAAGGTTTAAATGATAATTAAATGGTTGGTTAATTATATTGCTAAATAAATTAAAACTTAACTCATTTCCTAATTGCCAAGTTACTTTATTTATTTTTTTTATATTAACAAGTCTTAAAAAAAGATTTATAACGTTAGCAAATATAAGAATAAAACCACTTATTACAATTGGCCTATAATAATTAGTAAATTCCATTATATTTCTTAGAAATATATAATTATTTACCTTTTCAGGATCTGAAAGCATGTTTAGAAATGGTATCACTGAAGAGATAGATACAACTTCTGAAAAACCACAACTAATCATTAAAAGCAGTAAGTTTAGAAGTTTAATCTTATTTTTTTTTGATATAAAATTATAAATCCATCTTAAAAGAGAAACTATACTTTCTTTTGAATTTTGTTTAGAGAGATTACTAACCATCATTTTTTTAATATATAAAAAAAGTTATTATTAAACTTTTTTATAAAAATAAACTTTACACAATATTTTTAAAAATTTATTTGCTTTAATACCCAATTATCCAGTTGGTTTAATCCATTTATAATTTCTACTCCTTGAGCGCCCTTATCATTTTTGTTTATAACTCCATATGAATCATAATAACAACTTGGTTTTTTTAAAACGTTAGAAATTAGCGGTGTAGAAGTAAAGGGCATAGCTATAGAAATATCAGTTTTTTTAATTAAATCATAGGGAGATGTTTGATGGGGAATTATTAAAACATTACTTTTATTATGTATAGAGTTTATAAATTTTATATAGGTAGGATGAGCTGACATTGTTCTTATATTTTTCTTTGACTTAAAGCATAAGGTGAGATTATATTTTTTACTTATGAATAAAATATCCTTAAGAAAGGATAAACAATTTTTGGGGATATAATATTCAAAAGGAGAAGCAATACTTTTGAATAAAGAATCTCTATATGGAGGAATATCAAAAACAGAGATTGTTCTTTTTGGCAACTTAAAGCCTTCTTCTAAATCTTTATTATGTAAACATATGGGTCCTGAAAGTGAAATAGAAAAAGGTTTTTTTAGAAATTTTTTATGAATTTTTTCTTGATATTTATTCCAAAAAACATAATTAGGCCAATTTAAATTTCTCAATCGAAAACTAATTGATGAGGTTTCTCCAACTTTATTTTCAAAATATCCTGTGGATGTAGTATAAAAATAAAAAATTATTTCTGATTTTTTTCTCTCAGCGATAAAACTCCAAATTGGTCTAAAAATGAATGTATTATCAAATAAATATGATTTTGCGAGAAACGTTTTTTTCTGTAAAGAGCAAACCTTTGCAAAAAATAATTCACTTAATAAAAGAGTACTTAATAATTTATTAGAAAAAATATTTTTTGGTAAATAGATAATTTGAATCAATAAAAAATAAATTATTTCTAATATTTTTAACCAAGATGAAAGATATCCAAAAGGATATCTTTGAAATTCTAGTTTTACATTATGGGCTAATTTTCTATTCTTAATATTTATACTATGCGCGAATAATATATTGTTTTGCTTGTGAAAATTTTTTCCAAAAAAATTAAAACATTGACAATTTGATTCTCTTTGGAATTTACTTGGTAATTTATCTAAATATAGTCCAAGGAAATATGCATCAACTTTTTGTCTATTTACTTTCTTAATTTTATAAAGAATATTCCTTGATATATAACTAATACCTTCTTTAATTCCTTTAAATGATTCCATTATAATTAAAATCTTCCAGAGTGTTAGGGATGCGAATTTATTAACTTTAAACCCTTTTTTTTCTAATTTTTTTATGTATTCAATTGGTAATGAGAATGTTATTGGCTTACAATCTTCGATCGCTTTAAACAAAATTTTTTTTAAACTATAATTGTTACAGGCTAATAATCTTGAAATTACAAATTGTCTTAAAGAAAAATCTAAATTGAAGTTTGTTTTATGTAAAAATTCTGCTGAATTAGGATTAGATCTTATATTAGATTTAGATAAATCTATAAATAATTCTTCCAAAAAATCTAACCCTATTTTATTTTTTGTTTTTTCATACCCTTTCATATATAACCTAATATTTCTTCTTTCAATTTTTGAAAAATATTTATTTAAAAAAGGTATTTTGAGAAATATCTTAAATTTACTTGAAACGTAAAATGGGAACATAACTTTACTAAAATTTATACCATAAAATTGCGTTTTATTATATATTTTAAATCTTATTGTATTTCTTTTTTATTTCCAATTCTATTACCTGAGTAACCTGCTTTTTTCATGATTGATTGGCTCCATTTAAGGTTATTAAGATACCAATAAATAGTTTTCTTTAAACCATCTTCAAAAGTTATTTTAGGAGTCCAACCTAATTGTTTTTGTATGAAATTTGAATTTATTGCATATCTTCTATCATGTCCTGGTCTGTCTTTAACATTTTTAATTAGAGATTCATGAGGAAATTCTTTTGGATCAACTTCATCAAGAATATTACATATTTGAAGTTGAACTTCTTTATTAGTTTTCTCCCCAAATCCCCCTATACAGTAACTCTTGCCGATTTCACCCTTTTCAGCTATTAGTAATAAAGCTTCTACGTGATCTTCAACATATAACCAATCTCTTATATTTAAACCATTTCCATAAAGTGGAATCTCTTCACCTTTAATTCCTTTTAGGATACTTAAAGGAATAAGTTTTTCTGGGAATTGATACGGGCCAAAATTATTACTACAATTCGAAATTATAGTAGGTAAACCATAAGTATAATGCCAACTTTGGACTAAGTGATCACTAGAAGCTTTACTCGATGAATATGGACTTCGAGGGTCATATTTAGTATTCTCTTCAAACTTACCTTCTGATCCTAATGATCCGAAAACTTCATCTGTGCTCACATGAATAAATCTAAAAATTTTTTTTTTAATATCACTTAATTCTTCCCAATAGCTTCTGGAGGCTTCAAGTAAATTGAAGGTTCCTATGATATTACTCTCTATAAATTTTAATGGATTATCAATTGAACGATCAACATGACTTTCAGCTGCAAGATGTATTATCAAATTAGGACTAATATCTTTTACTAAATTCTCTAATATTTCTTTGTTCCTTAAATCTATTTTCAAAAAAGAATGTCTTAATTTATAATTCTTTGAATCCTTAATCCATGATAAGTCACTTGCATAGCCCATTTTATCAATATTGTAAACATGCCAGTTTTTTTCTTGCAATAACTTTCTTATTAAAGTCCCGCCTATAAAGCCAGCTCCCCCAGTAACTATTACCTTAAATTTATTTTTCATAATATGACAAATCAGTATTGTTAATTATATTTTAATGGTAGTTAAATTCTTAAAAAAATCCTAATCCAATATGTTTTGCTAATAGCATATTTTTATTTTGTTTTATATTTAGTCTTGTATTCATTTATACTTTGATATTTAATTAATTTTTTGTTTTTTATTTCAAGGATATAATCGCAATTTTCTAATGTTTGTAATCTATGGGCAATCATAATAACAGTTATTTCTGGATTATTAATAATTATATTCTGAATAATTTTTTTTTCAGTTTCAGTATCTACGGAACTTGTAGCCTCATCAAGTATAAGCATTGAGTGATCTTTATAAAGTGCCCTAGCTATTGCTAATCTTTGTTTTTGCCCTCCACTTAGCCTAACCCCATTCTCGCCAACAAAAGTCTTTAGGCCATAACTAAGAGAATTTATAAAATCTTTCAACATCGCAATATTTACTACTTTTGTGAGCAGATCATAGTCAATCTTAGAGTCAGACTTTGATTTTCCAAAAACTATATTTTCCTCTATAGTTCTATCTAACAAAAAATAATCCTGCGGGACACTGGAAACTGATAATCTAAATCGACGAAAAAGATTAGCATTCATTTTTTTATTATTTATATAAATATTGCCAGAATTGGGTTTTATTAAACCTAATAATATGTCTATAAAAGTTGACTTTCCTGTTCCAGTTTTTCCAACAATACCAATAACGTCTCCTCTCTTGATCTCAAAATTAATATTTTCTAATACTCTATTTTCCTTGTAAGAAAAACTAATTTTTTCAAGTCTAATATTATTTTTTAGCTCAAAAATATTTACTAATTTAGTTTTTGAATTTTTGTTATATTTTTTAGTCTCTTTTAAAATTTCCAATACTGAATTGATATTTAATTTATTTTGTCTTATTGAGTATATGGAAGTGAATGATTTTTGAAAAAGAGGTAAAAGTTTCTGAAGTCCTAGTATAAATGCCCCACCTTTTGTGATGTAGTTATAAAAATCAATGCCTGATAAATACATAAATATAATCGATATTACAAGACCAGATAATATTAATACTTCCATTATGTATCTGGGAATCTGCACAACAGTAGTAGTGTTAGATCTAGCTGAGGATAATTGAAAATTATTTTTATCATATTCTTTAATGAAAAAATTATGCGAATCATCCAGAATGATTTGTCTAATAAAACCTAATGATTCTTGAACAAGTCTTATGATGTTTTTATTACTTTCAAAAATTGTTTTACCATATATATCAACCCATCTTTTTGTGGTTATTGTGGCAATCCAATAGAAGGAAAATGATAAAATTAAAATATAAGATAAAATTCTAAAATCAATAACAGATAAAGCTATTGTTATACCAATAATACTTAGAGCAGAAAGGCTTAATAGCATATATTGATTAATTAAAAGTAGTGAAGCATCTAGCTGCGTAATCTGCGTATTAATTAATTGACTAGAATTTGTTCTTAAATGATATGTATAATCTTTATATAAAATTTCTTTATATAGTTTTTTCCCTAACTCAATTTGTAGGGTTGCATTAAAATCATTAATTATTTTTAAAGAAAAAATCTTTATGAATCCAGATAAAAATATTATTATTAAAAAAGAAAAAGATATAAATAAAAATATTTCTTCTGTTTGTTGAAAATTAAAAAAATCTGCAGTTCTTCTTAAAAATTCTATCTCTTGTATCTTATTAGGATTACTTACAAAAGATATAAAAGGAACAATAGCTCCTATAGTCATAAATTCTAAAAATGAATTTATAAAAATAACAGATATTATAAAAATAAATTTTCTTTTTGTTTGTTTATTGAAATATGAAATTAATTCAAATATTTTAATCAAATACTTAGGATGTTGAATCTTAGTTCATTTTAAGTTAAGTGTTGCAAATGGCAATATTTGAAACAAAAAAAAGACAATAACAATTTAGATAAAATTTGATATTTTCTTAAGTTATTTAAATAGATAAATAAAATACAAATATTTTCTTACTTTCCATTCAATTTGGTATGTTAAAAAGTTCTTTATTATAGAAGTGCAGTAATTCTAACTTTTTTGATAAAAATTGAGTTTGTCAAAAAAAATTTAAGAATAATACTTTCGTCTTTAGATTTTATTTAAAGAAAAAATAAAAAAATTAAAATTAACAATTTATTTTTAATTTATTTAATTCATTTAGAGATTAGGATGAGTTGTTTATTTCAGTGGAAATCAATTAATAATGGATTTAAATATTCCTTAGACTCATTAAAGTTTTTTTGTTGTATTTCTAGTTTCAAAAAGTATTAAATTTTTGGTACTTAGTAAATTTATCAATATCTCTCATTATTTTAAACTAAAGCAACATTTGTAATTAAATTTCATTTCTCCTACCCCCCGCCACCACCAGATTAATTTTCAAATATTACTTAATCATCCCACATGTCTTGTTTCTCTTTCCCGATACTATTTTTCTCAAGTAATTCTAATCTCCGATCTTGATTATCTTCTTCAAAATTTTCTAAGCTTTCGTTGATTGGATATTTTCTTTGAATTTCAAGAACGATTATCTCAAATTGATCTCCATAAAAATGAGACATTTCTTGCCATGCTTCCATTTCCTCTTCTTTACCAATTGTTTCATTTATCTGATGGCTAATAATTTCTAAAACAAATTCTTTTAATTCTTTATGACTCATGCATTCAACTTTTGTTTGAACATACAGTTCTTTTAGATTTTGGAGTTGCTTTTTTGATAAATCAGCATATGTAATAGATTTCTTTTTCATAAATTATTGAGCTTTTTCTAAAAAAAAGAGTTATCAATTAGTATCTTAAGAAATATTTTAAGTCACTAAATTTTTATTTATCATTCCAATAAAATCTTAATTTAAAAAATATAATATTTCAATTGAGAGGATAATAATTATCTTAAATTTAATACTGTTATAAAATTTTTAATACTAAATTTGGTTAAGATTGCCAGGCTGATCTTAGAGCATTTACATTAAATTATTAAGCAATTATTAAATAAATCGAAAGAAATTATAAAATTTATTTTATCTTTTAAACTAATTTTTCTTTCTAATGCCTTGTAGTCATTGGCATTTCATGATGTACTTAAATATTATAGGTTTAATATTAAAGTCTGCAATGAATGCAAATTATTGAGAGAATCATAATACAAAATTCTAATTTTAGTTTAATAAATCGATAAATATGAAAATTTCAATCCTTTTGATAGAAGATGATCGTGATATGCGTGAATTGGTAGCTGGACATCTCGAGCATTCAGGTTTTGATGTTCAGAAAGCTGAAGATGGTATAAAAGGTCAAGCTTTGGCACTTCAGTATTCGCCTGACTTAATTCTTTTAGATTTAATGTTACCTAGTGTTGATGGCTTAACATTATGCCAAAGATTAAGAAGGGATGAACGAACCTCGAATATCCCCATATTAATGATTACGGCTTTGGGCGGACTAAAAGATAAAGTTACGGGATTTAATTCAGGTGCTGATGATTACATAACAAAACCATTCGATCTGGAAGAATTACATGTTCGTATTAAAGCTTTATTGAGGAGAACTAATAGAGCACAATTAAATTCATCAAATCAACAAGAAATCTTAAATTATGGTCCTCTAACTCTTGTGCCTGAAAGATTTGAGGCTATTTGGTTCGAATCTCCTGTAAGACTTACTCATTTAGAATTTGAGCTACTTCATTGCTTGTTACAAAGACATGGTCAAACAGTTTCACCAGCACTTATTTTAAAAGAAGTCTGGGGTTATGAGCCCGATGATGATATTGAGACAATTAGGGTACACGTTAGACACTTAAGAACAAAATTAGAGCCTGATCCTCGCAAGCCAATATATATAAAAACTGTTTATGGAGCAGGATATTGTCTTGAATTACCTGTTGAAGCAAAAGTTGATGGTGCAAGCGAAGAATTTGCAGAATCCAGAAATTCAAATTTAATAAATACGGTGTTTGAGTGATTTTATAAATCTTCAATAGCTATTTTTAATAAAGCCACCTCCCAAGACAGTCTTGGTGTAATTAAATCTCTAAGATTTAGTTTCAAATTTTCTAATGTTTTAATTATGTTCATGTTTTTCGTTTTTTTCCAATATTTATTTTGTATGAAATTTACTAAAAAAACCTGTTGATCTATTTCCAAATCT
>CACGEL010000027.1 GCA_902572065.1 uncultured Prochlorococcus sp. | reverse complement strand
ATAGACTTGGACAAATTGTTGTTGATAATGACACTATTGCCTCAAGAGCAATTGAAATTCTTAAAAAAAAGAAAGCAGGAAGATTAACTTTTCTTCCACTTAATAGAATTAAAAGTTACAAAAAAAATATTGCACTTACAAGATTTGAAAATTCTAAAGAGAACGGTTTTGTAGATAAAGCTATTAATTTAATTGATTTCGATGATGTCTATGCTGATGTTTTTAAATACGTTTTTGGAGAAACACTAGTCTTCTCTGATTTAGAGTCAGCGAAATTATCTAAACAAAAAATTAGAATAGTTACCTTGAGTGGAGAACTATTAGAAGTTAGTGGCGCGATTACGGGAGGGAGTAAAGTTAATAAAGATCTTGCTTACAGGTTTGGAACTAATAATGATATTGATGATACTTACCCTATAAAACAAAGACTATCTGTCATTGAAGAAGCTTTGATCAAATCAGATAATGATTTTTTAAATAAAACTAATACTTTGAATAAACTAAATTTTAATCAAAGGGAAATATTAGAGGATTGCGTATCTTCTAATAAAGAAATCGAAGTAAATAATAATTCTCTTAAAGTTTCGATGCAAAGGATTGAGGATAATACTTTAAGGTTCAATAAGCTTACTAGCCAAAAAAATTTATTGAATAAAAAATTGGATCTTATTCAAAGTGAAATAAAACCTTTTAAGAAACAGATGGATGAGTTGGAGAGGATCCTTAAGAAGAATAATGAAGAGAATCAAACATCCTCTGTAATCACTCATAATAATGATTTTGAAAAGTTAGATAAAAAACTTGAATTATTAATTAAGGAGAAAGATGAATTATTAAATAAAAAGAATCAATTTGTTTTAAATCAAGAACGTATAAAAAATCAATTAAATCTTATATCTCTCCAAGAAAAGAATCTACAGGAATCAGTTAAAGAGCTTTCTAATGCGCATAATGAATGGATAAAGAAAAGAGATGATTACAAAACAGAGCTTGCCAGTCTTGATGATCAAAAATCAAAACTTGAAAAGGATCTCGGAATATTAAGAAGAAAAAGGGATGAATTAAATTCATCAATCTCTAATAAAAGGCAAGAAATAAATCAGTTCACTCTTAAATTGGAATATCTCGAGAGAGATATAAGTTCTCTAAATGAGGAAATGCGTAGTGAGAATATCAAGTTAGAAAATTATAAAAAAGAGCTACCTAATCCTCTGCCTAATTTTGGAGAATATGAGGATAAAACTCTTGAATCGTTACAATCAGAGATTGTAATGATTAATGTAAAAATAGAAGGTTTAGAACCAGTAAACATGTTAGCTCTAGATGAACTCGACGAATTGGTTGAAAGATTAAATGACTTAATGGAAAGATTGGAAGTTTTATCTAATGAAAGATCTGAATTGTTATTAAGAATAGAAACTGTTTCAACTATGAGACAAGAAGCATTTATGCAGGCATTTGTAGAAGTTGATAAACATTTTAGAGAAATATTTGCCAATTTATCAGATGGAGATGGGTTCCTCCAGCTTGAAAATTCAGATGCTCCCTTGGAAGGAGGTTTAACTTTAGTGGCGCATCCTAAAGGAAAAAATGTTAGAAGATTAGCTTCAATGTCAGGTGGTGAGAAATCATTAACCGCTTTAAGTTTTTTATTCGCTTTGCAAAAGTATAAGCCTTCCCCTTTTTATGCCTTAGATGAAGTAGATAGTTTTTTAGATGGTATTAACGTTGAAAGATTATCAAAATTAATATCAAGTCAGTCATCAAATGCTCAATTTATAGTCGTTAGCCATAGAAGACCTATGATAAGTGCATCTGAACGAACAATCGGTGTTGCTCAAGCAAGAGGTGCTAACACACAAGTTGTTGGATTACCAAATGCTGCATAATCACACTTTTTTAAATTTTTACGTCAGAATGACAGAAAAATATTTATGAGTTTGTCGAACACATCCACAAATAATAATCGCCCTAATTCCGTACCTAGCGAACGTCTATGGTTGAGATCTGAACTTATGGGGACACAAGTCATTACTACAGATACTGGCAGGAGATTAGGTGTAGTAGGTGAAGTCGTTGTAGATATTGATAGAAGAGAGGTAGTTGCTTTAGGTCTTAGAGATAATCCTTTTACTAGATTTTTGCCAGGTTTGCCTAAATGGATGCCACTTGAAAGTATAAAGCAGGTTGGTGATGTAATTTTGGTGGATTCTTTAGATTCTTTGAGTGACGGTTTTTCCCCTCAAAGATATGGGAAAGTTATAAATTGCCAGGTAATTACAGAATCTGGTCAGCTTCTTGGGAGAGTGCTAGGATTTTCTTTCGATATCGAGACAGGTGATTTAATTTCTCTTGTGATGGGTGCTGTAGGAGTTCCCCTTTTAGGTGAAGGGGTTTTAAGTACTTGGGAAATTCCTGTTGATGAAATAGTAAGTAGTGGTACTGACAGAATAATAGTATATGAAGGCGCAGAGGAAAAACTGAATCAATTAAGTAGTGGATTACTAGAAAAACTGGGGGTTGGTGGTTCTTCTTGGGAAGAAAGGGAATCAAATAGATATACAGCAAATCTTGTTCCAGTGGAGAATCAGCTATTGTCAGGTTCCGAATCAGAAGAACAAAATAATTTATTGGAAGAGGTACAAGAAGAAGAGTTTATGGAAGAGGAAGAGTACGAAGATGAACTTGAATATGTAGAAATTGAAACTGAAAAAGAAAAAATTAATAATAAAAAACAACTATATTTGGATAATGACTTTACCGAACAATTAGAAACTCAAAGTGATGAAGAAAATAACATTGATGAAGAAATTCCTCCAGAATTTGTCGTTAAAAGGAAATCTAGGTCTAATCGGGCTTCAAAGAGACCAATCCAAAGGTCAAAAGAACCTTTAGATATTGAACCTGTTGAAGATAAAAAATTTATCATTGAAAATTCGCAATCAGAATCTGTTGAAATAGACGATCCTTGGTAATTAACTAAGTCTTTTGATGGAATTGAAAATAATGTAACTTAGTTTTTCACTAGCGCCCGATTTACCTCTTTGCTTTGATAAATATTCTTTTTGTTTTTTTAAATATTTTTTATTTTTAATCAGGAATAGAGCTTCATTAGCTATTTGTTCTGGTGAAATGTTTCCTATTTTTTCAGGGATAATTAATTTTTTAGCTTTGATATTTGGCCAAGCAAAAAATTTTTTTTTCTTTAAGTACCAATTTTTAATGATAAAAGTAAATAATTTATTGATGAAATTAATCTTTCCAATTATTCCGAAGATACCATCCCAAGCGTTCATTGCATTTAAATGTTGAGTAGGGAGAACAACTATCATAGGCAAAGTAAGTGCAGCTAATTCTGCAGTATTTGCTCCAACTGTTGTAATTGCGAGTGCGCAATGTTTTAGTACTTCATAGCATGGATGTTTATTAACTATATAAATCTTTGTATTGTTTGAAGTTTCAATAACATACTTAAAAATGGAATTTTTTATGGGATTAATTTTTTTGATTTTGGATGAATAATGTTTTGCAATAGGATTCTTATTACTTTGAAAGAATAAATATTCACTTAGACTTGTTGTTGGAGCGATTGGAATAATTAATTTAATATTTTTATTTTTGTTATGAATATGATCAGCCATTTCAAGAAAGAAAGGAATTCCCACTGAGAGCTTTGCTTTTTTAGAACCTGGTAGTAAAGCAATTAACTTTTTTCCCTCAAGATTTAAATCTATTGCTTTTTTATTATTTATGTCTGCCATTAAATCACCAATAACTTTACATTTATATCTGTATTTTTGAGGAACTCTTTTTTTTACCTTCATATTCATTGCTGCAATTATGTTGTTCCATCGCGGCCATCTTGAAATCCATTCAGCATAAGTGATGTTGATATAACCTAATCTTTTTGCTAATAAAACACTCCAAAATTGATCACCCCCAAGAAAAATAACTATCCCTTTTTTAGGCCATTTTGCATATATATAGGGCCTAATTAATAATTTCCAAAAAGTGTCTGCTCTAGTAACTACTTCAAATTTATTCCATGATTTGGCAACTTTATATTCATTACCAGTAGCATTTGGACAAGGAACTAGTACTAAATTTATAGAAAAATTTAATCTATCATTTTTTTTGGAACAACTATCCAACTTTTTGAGATTATCCACTAATGGCCTTACCCAAGTTGATAATTCTCCAGGTCCATTTGAAATAATTATTACTGCAATCGATTTTTTTTCCATTGCAGTCAATCCAAAATACATTAAATGCGGACGGCGAGACTTGAACTCGCAAGGCCTAAGCCACACGCTCCTTAGACGTGCGCGTCTACCAATTCCGCCACGTCCGCAATGGTTTTTCTCGCACAGGCGGGTTCTTAAACCACTAAGTTATCATACAATAATCGCCTTAAATTGCTATATCACTTTCTTTACCTGCTTCATTTACACTTGTGAAAAGATTTATTTTTAGTTAAGTTATTTTTTCAATACTGATAATTACTAATTTTTTCTATTGCATAAAACAAATAATTATCCACATATAACGTTTTAGGTTGTATTGTTAACCAATGCATTCTTGAAATTCAAAAATTTATTGAATACTTTTTAAATTTTTTTTAAATTTAAATTTATTTTCATTTCTTCAATTTAATTGTGTAATGGTTGAAAAAGTTTTAATTGCTAATCGTGGAGAAATAGCTTTACGAATTATCAGAAGTTGTAGAGAGCTTGATATTGCAACCGTTGCTGTTTATAGCACCGTAGATAAAAAGGCATTGCATGTGCAGTTAGCTGACGAAGCAGTTTGTGTAGGAGATTCGCTAAGTAATAAGAGTTATTTAAATATTCCTAATATTTTAGCTGCTGCTACATCAAGAGGTGTTGATGCTATCCATCCTGGTTATGGTTTTCTTGCTGAAAATGATAAATTTGCTGAAATGTGTAACGATCATGGCATAACTTTCATTGGGCCATCTCCTAATGCCATTAGATCAATGGGAGATAAATCAACTGCTAAGGAAACAATGGAGAAAGTCGGAGTGCCTACTGTTCCAGGAAGTAAAGGCTTATTGTCAAGCGTTGAAGATGCTTATGAAATGGCTGAAGAAATTGGATATCCCGTCATTATAAAAGCAACAGCTGGAGGAGGAGGTAGAGGAATGAGATTGGTTGAAAATAAAGCTAATTTAGGAAAAATGTTTAAAGCAGCTCAAGGGGAAGCAGAAGCTGCATTTGGTAATGATGGCTTATATATGGAAAAATTTATAAAAAAACCAAGGCATGTAGAAGTTCAAATACTAGCTGATAAGTCTGGAAATGTAATTCATCTTGGAGAGAGAGATTGTTCTGTACAAAGGAGGCATCAGAAATTACTTGAAGAATCTCCTAGCCCAGCTATTAATCATTCTCTTAGGGAGAAAATGGGTAAGGCAGCAATTGCGGCAGCAAAAAGTATCTCTTATGAAGGGGCGGGTACTGTTGAATTTTTAGTTGATGATGATAATAACTTTTACTTTATGGAAATGAACACAAGAATTCAAGTGGAACACCCAGTAACTGAAATGGTTACAGGAGTAGATCTTATTGCTGAACAAATTAAAATAGCTGGAGGAGATAATTTAGGATTTAATCAAGACGACATTAAATTGAATGGTCATGCTATTGAATGCAGAATTAATGCTGAGGACCCTTTACATAATTTTCGTCCATCACCTGGACAAATAACTGGATGGCTTCCACCAGGGGGCCCAGGAGTAAGGGTTGATAGTCATGTTTATACTGGTTACGAAATTCCTCCATTTTACGATTCACTGATAGGTAAATTAATAGTATGGGGTAAAGACCGTAATACTGCTATAAAAAGAATGAATAGAGCATTAAATGAATGTGCAGTCACAGGAATTCCTACAACAATTAATTTTCATTTAAGCCTTCTCAATAAAACGAAATTTATGGAAGGTAAAATACATACAAAATATGTTGAAGAAGAATTACTACCTAACTATTAAAATTTATATGATGCATTCTTAATTAATACTCTGTTGCATGGCAAGTTTGATTAATCCTTGCTGTCCAACTAATATTTCCCTTAGAAAACTTATTATTCCTATCCAAATAACGGGACCTACATCTACTCCTCCAATAGGAGGTATTAATTTTTTTGTGAAATTTAAAATAGAACTAGTTGGGATTGCAATTAATAACCAAAACCCTTTATTTAAATCAATTTTTGGGTACCAAGTTAATATTAATCTTATTAAAAAAACAAGTGTTAGAAATGATAAGAGAATTCCCAGCGTAATATCTAAAATGGGTAAATAGTTTTGAAACAATGAAATCACAATTATTTAATTCATCTTAATAAATAACCCATTAGTTAGTATTTAATTCGTATTATAAATTGAGAATTATTTTTATAGAAAAGTGCTTCAAATTTCAAATTTATTATTAGCTGCGGATTTTTCTCCAGAAGTTACAACCAATTCTGCTGTTAGCATGATCGGGAGTTTTATTGCGGCAGCTTTACTCATAGTAGTTCCTGCAGCATCATTTTTGATTTTTGTTAGTCAAAAAGATTCTCTTGATCGTGGTAGACGCTAGTTTTTATAGAAGTTTTAAGTAGAATATATATACAAGGTGTTTTATTGCACCTTCCAAAATAAATTATTGGAGAGAAAATGTGGTCAATGCTAGTCTAAACTGGGCGAGTATTGTTGGGATAGTCCTTGCGGTATGTGGAGGTGGCCTATATTTTTTGAGGTCTTTTAAACCTGCATTGGCAAGAGACTATGATGTTTTTTTTTGCTGCAATAGGTCTTTTATGTGGAGGGATATTATTTTTTCAGGGATGGAGATTAGATCCCATACTGCAATTTGGTCAGTTTTTATTAGCTGGCACTGCAATATTCTGGGGATATGAAAGTGTTCGCTTAAGAGGAGTAGCAACTGATCAAGCTAGAAGGTCATCTTATTTTGAAGATGATGAGGTGCCTAATATGCCAAGAAACTCTTCAAGAGGTAGATTTAACGATGATTATGATCAGTTTGAAGATTCTGATAGACCATCAAGAAGATTTAGGGCGCAAGAGGATGATCTTGAAGAAGATTATAAGGATGGGAGATTGAGAAGGAGAAATCTATCAAGGGCTATTCCAGAATCTGCAGTAAGCAGGAGAAGGTCTTCTGTAAGAGAATCTAGTGAATTTGAAAATGAAGCACCAAGGAGAAAAAGAAATCGTGATGAAGAAAGGCTTGGTAATGAAGAGAGGAAAAGTAGTTTTGGTGAAAGACGAGCATCAAGAACTGACGTTAAAAGAGGCTCAAGACCACTTCCAAATCAAGCAGTTTCTAGAGAATCAAATACTTCCTCTGCTAAAAATTCTTCTTCCTCCTCTAATAGAACATCACGGCCATCGATAAGAACTCAGACTGCAACAGAAAAAGTAGAAGATGCATCATTTTCTGAAAATATAAACGAAGTAAAAAAACCTCGTCAAGCACGGAGAACTGCAGCAAGTGGAAGAGCAACTTCTAAGAATCAAACTGGTAGATATACCGTAGGAACAAAAAAGAATAAACCCAGAGATAACAGCTCAAGGTTTGATGATTAATTAAAATATTCCAGCCCAGCTTAGAAATGATTTTTGGCTAAATAGTTCTATTAAAATAATTGCTAAAAATCCAAGCATTGCAAATCTCCCATTTGTTATTTCTGAATAACCACTCCATCCAAACTTATAGTGATCTTCAATCTCAATTGATTTCTTATCAATATTAATTTCTTCAGAATTTATATTCTCTGAATTAATCTTATCTCCATTAAAAATTTCCTCATTATTTTGGTCTTTACTTAAATTTTCTTCTTCAGTTGAATTCATTTTTTTCTACTAGTTGTTAAAAGTATACTTATCAGAGGTGTATAATTTCCAATTTCCTTTGCCATTTAATTCTAAAATATTATCATGAAAGTCTTTTAAACTTGGCCTATGTCCAACACTTATTAAAGATAGATCTCTTTCTCTCAATAAATTATATAGGCGTTTTTCCGTATCTATATCTAATGCACTAGTCGCCTCATCTAAAACAGCAAATCTAGGAGAATTTAACAATAGTCTTGCAAAGGCCAGCCTTTGTTGTTCCCCTAATGACAAAATTCTTGGCCAATCTTGTTTAACGTCAAGATTAGGATATCTATCAACTAAAGATTGTAAATTTACTTCTTTCAGAACTGATAACAAATGATCATCACTAAATTTATCAACTTCTGTTGGGTAACATAATTGTTCTCTTAAAGAACCTAAAAGCATATATGGTTTTTGAGGTATAAATAACAAATCACCTGTCTTTGGCTTTTTAATTGATCCTTGATTAGGCTCCCATAATCCGCTGATCATTCTTAATAAAGATGTTTTTCCACATCCAGATGGTCCTACTACAAGTAATGATTGATTTGCTTCAATGCTTAGATTTAAGTTTTTGATAATAGCTTGATCCGATCCAGGCGGAAAAAGGTCAGCGTCGTTAATGAGGATTGAAGAATAATCCGAAATTATATTTTTATTCTCTATTGGGTTGGTTTGACTTATACTCTCAACTTTTGACTGAAATCCTTCTAATCTTCCAATGCCTGCTGTGAACTTTGCAAGCTCTTCTATTTGATTTACAATAAAAAATAATGAGCCTTCTACCATTCCAAATGCAAAGCTTGCTTGAATAAAACGACCATAATCAATATCACCTTTAAAGTAAGGAATAGCCATTATCAAGTATGGAAAGAAGTTTCCAGCATAATTAATAGATCTTCTCATTACATCAATTATTACTCTCCAAATTATTAGTAGGTTAAAGTTTCTTACTACTTCGCTTAATCTCCTTTCTGTTTCACTTTTTTCCGGTTTTTCGCCTGAATAAAAAGCTATTGATTCAGCATTATCTCTAATATGTACTAAACCATATCTGAAATCTGCTTCATATCTAAGTTGATCAAAGTCAATTTTTACTAAATTTTTTCCTGCAACCAATAGAATAGCTGTAGCAAATGCCGCATATCCAAATAAGGAAAAGGTTAA
Source organism: uncultured Prochlorococcus sp. (assembly GCA_902572065.1). The sequence continues at coordinate 1,229 of CACGEL010000027.1, read as the reverse complement.
AGTCGTACTAATGCTCCACAAGATTAAAATGTTTAGAGAAAAAGTAAGTAGAGCATCAAATACTCCTAAAGTAAAAGATAAACTTTGGCCGGTAAAAGCTCTGGTATCATCTGTAATTCGTTGGTCAGGATTATCCACATCAGTTTGTTCTTCATCATTTGGGTTTAATTGGTAATATGCTTTGTTAGTCATATAGTCTTTAACTAAACTTTTTGAAAGCCAATCTCTCCAAATTATTCCTAATTTGTATGTAAAGAATATTTGAGAAACTCTAATTGGCAGAGCCACAGCAAAGCAACAAGCATAAATCCCTAGGATTCTATAAAATCCATCTTCTTGTTTTTCTACTAATGCATTTGTTAAATCTCTAGCAATAAATCCTATTCCTGCATTAATTCCATTAACAGCTAAAAGCATTAATACTATGACTGCGAGCAATAACCAATGTACCCATCTACGATTCTTTAGTTGACGCCTTAAACTAAAAAAACTTCCTGAACCAATAAGAAATAATCCTGAAAATAATAATCCCCACGAGCTAGACCATATTGTATTGACAGTATTGACAACTCCTCCAAAATATTTCTCAAGGAAGATGGGTTGAATATTTTCAAAAAAACTAATTATTCCTGTTAGTCCTACAAGAACGATACCGCCTACACAAAATAAAAGAGATATTAGAAGCCATATAAATTGATATCCATTACATTGATCAATAGGAAGGAAAAAAGGTTGAGCTAATCGTCTTAACTTCTGTAATTGATAAAAAATTTTAGATTTATTTTGTCCTATATCATTCATATTTTCGCTAAACGTTTTAATAAAATAAATTATATCTTTTATGAAGATGATTGCCCAAAACCTATAAGAGATAGCGCCCAATCTGGAAGATTAAGGTAAGATAATAACCTTAAGTCAAATTCGTGAACTTTTACAATCGCTCTATCAGCTAACCACCATACTAGAAAAGGTAAATTAAACAAAATTTGTAATTGCCATTTGTATGTTAATACTTTCCAAATTTTAATTAAAGCTAATTTTTGAGATTCATCTAACTTTTCCCAATTTGAGATAATTAAATTGGCGAAATTTCTAGTCTTACTATTTAGAGATTCAGGGGTATTCATGTTTTTTATTTTTTCTTATTTATAGCTAAAAACTAACTCTTTTGAGAGAACTAACCTGGAGGCCAATTCATTTTTCTGCCTGCTAAAAAATGTATATGTAAA
>CACGEL010000026.1 GCA_902572065.1 uncultured Prochlorococcus sp. | reverse complement strand
TTACTAAGGAAATAATTCCAAAATTTCAAGCAGTTAAAGAAGCAGTTTTGCCTTTCAAAAGGTTTCCTGGTTCTGATACTTTACTTGGTCCCGAGATGCGCTCAACTGGTGAAGTGATGGGTTTGGCTAAGAATTTTGGTTTGGCTTATGCGAAATCTGAATTATCTGCAGGAAATGGAGTCCCTTCAGAAGGTGTTGCTTTTTTATCTACGAATGATTTAGATAAAGAAAAATTAGAAGAAATCGCGAGAGAACTAATAGTGTTAGATTTTAAATTAATTGCAACTAAGGGTACTGCTAGATATTTATTAAATTTAGGTATTGAAGTAAATGAAGTTTTGAAAGTACATGAAGGAAGACCTAATATTGAAGATTTAATTCGTTCGGGTCTTATCCAATTAGTTATAAATACACCAGTTGGTTCTCTAGCTTTTCATGATGATACTTATCTTAGAAGAGCAGCTTTAGAATATAATATTCCAACTTTCACCACTATTCCGGCAGCAAAAGCAGCTTTGCAAGCAATTAAATCTTTACAGATAAATAAATTTGATACACTATCTCTTCAGGAAATTCAGAACTACTAAAAACTACTCATAATTTTTAAGTTTCTCTCTTAATTGGTTAGCTAAGGATTTTCTACCAATAGATAACAACTTAAGAGTGTCTTCATGCATTTTTAATTGAGTTTCTGCTATTTGTAATCCTTTAATTATTTCTTTTGTATCAGTTGATAAATCGTTAATATTATATTTGTTACCCTCAAATGTTAATACTGGACTATTATTCTCAGTGTTTTTTTCAATCATGATTTTTATCTGTTATTAAATAAAACATAATCATATTATCTTAATCAACTGTTTTTCACATAATTCTTTATAAATAGCATTTTTATTAAATAAATCGATATGTTTGCCGCTATCCATAATTTTACCTTTATCAAAAAGAACAATTTTATCTGCGCCCTGAGTAGTAGATAATCTATGAGCAATAATAATAACAGTTCTATTATTCATTGCTTGATTTAACCCTTTTTGAACCTCTGCTTCTGATTCTGCATCTAATGCACTAGTAGCCTCATCCAATAAAAGAATTGATGGATTTCCTAAAATTGCTCTAGCAATAGCTATTCTCTGAATCTGACCTCCTGATAAGTTTGTACCTCTTTCACTTATTATTGTTTCGTATTTACTTGGAAGCTTTTGAATAAATTTATGGGCATTAGCAATCTTGGCCGACTCGATTACCTCCTCCTCGCTAAAGTTTCGCCCCATTTTTATTACTTCAATAATTCGTCCAGAGAATAAAAAAGGTTGTTGTTGCACTAAAGCTATGTTTTTTCTTAAATCTACCGAGCTAATAGTATTTATTTCTTTATCGTCAATATAAATCTTCCCTGTCATAGGAGATATAAATTTTAAGATCAATGCCATCATTGTACTTTTACCAGCACCTGAAGATCCAACGAATGCAATCACCTTTCCTTTTGAAATTTCTAAAGTTATATCTTTTAAAACTTTATTACCCTTTTTATATTCAAAACTTACATTTCTGAACTCTATTTTTCCATCAATTTTTGATAAATTGTTTAAATTTTTTTCATCCTGTTCTATAGGTTCTAAATTTATCTTTCTTAATCTCTTCAATGAAGCCTCTGCTTGCTTATAGTCATTGAAATTAGTGCTGATTTGGCTGATTGGGTCAATAAGCATAAGTATGGCTGCAAAAAAGCTGCTAAATTCTTCACTTGTTAATAAACCTTGGCTTATTCTTAATGTTCCTAAACCTAAGATTGCTAATATTCCAAATGCTTCAATAAATCCCACAACTGGATGCTGAAAAGCAAGTAATTTAAGTGTTTTGTATTTTGCATTTTTATTATTCCTCAACCTTTTATTGAATCTATCTTTAATCCATTTTTCTGCTGCAAATGCTCTTATAGTTGACATACCGTTTATAGATTCTCCAATCAAACCTGCCAAATCACTTGTTGATTCTTGACTTTTTTCAGATGCCTTTAAAACTTTCTTTCCAAAAATATTTACTGAAAAGATAACAATTGGAGCTAAAATGAAAGTCGATAATGTTAATGACCAATCTAAGTAAAACATATAAATAATTACTGCTAATAACTGCAAAAGAGAGGGCAATGTGCCTTGAAAAGTTTTATAAATCACTTCACTTACTCTGTCAGCGTCTTCAGTAAGCCTATAAGTAATATCACCTGCAGAGATATTGCTTATAAACATCATTTTTATTTTGTGAATATTACTAAATAATTTTTGTCTCATTACCTCACTAATTTCTAATGAAGGTTTTGCAATATAAACATCTTGACCAAATTGAGCAATTTTTTGAATTAAAAAAATAACAAGAGTGCTAGTTATTATCTTAGAAACACTTGAAATATCTCCTGAGCCTATTGCAGGGATTAATTTTCCAGCTTACTAATCCAACTTGTAAAACTTTAGTTAAATAATAAGGAATTAAAAGTTCAGTTTAAAATTAAAATATATTATTTAAAAAGAAAAAAGTTAAATTACGTGCTGAAATTTGATAAATTTGAATGAAAAAATAGTAAAGTTACCTTTTTCGCGAGTCAATTAAGTTAATGGGATACAAGTTTACATTAAACGGTTAACCTTTTAAAGATATTTTGTTATCTAGTAAAGCATTTTTATTGTATATCCTATATTACTAAATTCTACAAAAGAATTAAGTTAATAGTACTTTGCAGATTTCTAGTAAACAGTAAATTAAGTTTACTGGTCATTTATTCATAGTGGTCAAGTAAATATTGTAGATAAACTTTTATAGTGTAATTGCAATTTAAATAAATTATTTATGAATTAAAGTAATTAAATTAGTAGATATCAGAATCAAGGGCGGACTAAATCCTCGTGGAGTTTACAGACTTTAGCCCGCTTCATATTTATAGCAACAGAAATATATAGTGGCAACTCAGGTCTAGGATAAGACTCCCAAGATCCTCTAAATATGTTTTAATCTCGATCAATAGCGATCAGTAAGTTCTTTTTAATCATAAATTCTTATGTTTTACTTCCTGTTAATGCAGACATAATAATAAAGTTCAACTAACTAAATGGATTAAACCATATATAGATACGAGGTAAGTCCCATCCAATTAAAATTAACATTCATTATTCAAGATGAGAACTCAAGAGATCCTTATAACGCTAGAGAATATTCAACAATTGTAGAATTAATTAAAGAGCAAGGATTTTTAACAGACTTAACTGGATACTGGCATGGGGAATGTAAATTAAATCCATCAGACTATTCTTGCTTTGTATACGTCGATTAGATTTACGTTTTTTTAAAAGATAAGAAAATTTAGTAAGAATTACTCTCTCAATAATAATTAACGAATGATATCGTTCATAAACCTTCCTCTAAGTTTATATTTCTGGACGCATGACATGGGAATAAGTAACGTAATTCTTATTGACTGCAAAAAACATTAATAATCTCATACTAATTAGAGAAATAATCAAAATAGCCAAAAGGATTTATTAAGCACAACTATTGCCAAAAAATATCATTGCTATTTATGAAGTAGAGACGTTTTTATTAAATGCTATTAGAAGTTTTTCTAAGGAATATGTTTGATACTGCAGAATTGCTTGTCAGAAGAGAGATGAAACTTAGGAAAGCGAGATAGAGATGAAGACACAATTTTTGAAAGAGCATTATATTCGAGATTTCTAGGCTATTACTCTTTTACTAATGTTTCATCTATATGTGTGTTTGCCGAAAGCACTCCGATTCTTATTAATAATTTAGTTAAATAAATTAGATATGAGATTTAACTCTAAAATTATAAGCTTGTTGTTAATTATAGCTGTCCGCATTTGAGTATTTTTTATTTAGTTATTGCTGTTGTTTATCCAATGCTTCCTTAGAAACAAGGCATAAAACTTTTGACCCATAGCACTATACAGACCAAGGAGTATTAGAAATATTGAGAGTGGAATCACAGAAAGAAGACTATTTTCTATTGTTATCTCTTAAAAGATTTGAATATGGAAGTAGATTGAGACAATTTGTTAGTTACTGCTGTTGATTTTCCTCTTGTCTTTTCTTCAACTTTTCGTATTCAACGTGTAGAATTCCTAAGCGCCAAGCATCCTTTAATCCTGTTGCACCTTTCATTAGGAGTTTTGCATCTGAAGGTTTATGTCCTTTCATATCCAAGAACTCTTTCTGCCAAGAAGTGTCATCCCATTTTGTACTCATACTAATTATTTTAATGGATAAGTATAAGGTTATTCCTTTGCTTTTAATGTCAATTCTTTCATTAAGTTGTTCTAATAAGTCAGTGGAGGAAGAAATGAAAGTACCATTGTTATTTGATAATAAAGCACAGGCTGAAAAAGAAGCCTATAGATTTGGTTGTGAAGGAGCTCATCAAATGGGTGATAAGTGGATGCCATGCAGGATGCATAAATATAACCATTAAATAACCTAGCTAATTTACTCTTACTTGAAGATTGACCAATAACTAAATTACTTTCTTTTGAATTTAGGTTTGTAGACCGCACCATTACAAACTGCTACTGCAATACTTTCTTTTGATGATTTTTCCCAACTTTTAAGTTCCAATTCATTTTTATCAATCCATTGATATGTTTTTTTAAAGCATTGATTCCAATAAAATGCCTTTTTTGAAACAGGTATCAAAGAGAAAAAAATGAGGACTATCGCAGTTGAAGATGTGATTACACAGTATTTGATGATATTTGGACTTTTATTAGATGACATAGAAAAGAAGGTTTTATCCCTCTAAGTTTAGATCGACTGTCAATCAGCATTAGATTAAATCATTCCTATTTCAGTAATTAAATCCTTTTTATTTAAATATCCATTTGTAAAATCTTATCATTAGGTTTTTCAGTCCGAAGACTTTTCTCTTATTCAACGCCCCCTTGAGAATGTACTTTATATTAAATTAGTTGATGTAAGTTTTATAAGTTTTTAAATCATTGATAAATTTAGCTATAGGAAATAAAAAAGCCCCATATTGGGGCTATATCTATGGTGGCGGGGGGGAGATTTGAACTTCCGACCTTCGGGTTATGAGCCCGACGAGCTACCAGACTGCTCTACCCCGCGTCACATATATAGCATACATCTGAAAGGGGATCTTTTTTATCTTTTTTAGGATTCTTGGAATTTTAGTTTACCTTTTACTTCTATTTGAACACCTTCTGATAATTTTAAGATTTTTTCCTTTATGTCTTGTATTCTTAACTCAGATATCCATTCTAGTTGTTTTAATAAATGTAAACCTACAGCTTGTTTAGCTCTTTTTGAACCATCTTCGACTTTTAAAGCTAAACCAATTCCTTCATTTACTTTACAAAGACATTGTATTCCTTCTGCTCCTCCTTTACTTATCACTTGCCCATGTGAGGACTTTATTACTTCGGTATCAAATCTGTTATGATCACTTATCATTTCCGGATCAGTTGTCATAGCTCTACTTATTTGTTCTAACTCAGCGTTGTCTGAACTGCTTAAAAGTGAATATAATTTTGCCATCTCGATTAATTTCATATAAAGAGTTGGAGCCCCGCAATCATCTCTTTCTGCATAAATATTTTTTAAAGGAATTTCAAGAAGTTCGGATATTATCCTAAATATTTCTATCTGAAGAGGATGATCTCCTTTTAAATAACTTTCTAAAGGCCAATTTAATTTTTTACATGTTGCAAGAAACGCTGCATGCTTCCCTGAACAATTATGTTCTAAAGGACTAGTAATTTTTAAAGGGCATTTAAGATTATTGATATCTATGTCGTATTCCCATAAGATTTTGTAAGCTTCTCTAGTATGTAATATTGATCCACTATGAGATCCGCAGGATAAAGCTATTGACTTTGATGAGTTTTTGATCTTTGATGATGCTCCACTGCTTACAAATGGAATTGCTTGAAAAGGTTTTAATGCTGATCTCATAAAACTTTTATATTCCGGATTGCCTGCACACATTAAAACTCTACCCTTTTTATCACTTATTACTGCATGTACTTTGTGAATTGATTCGAGTTTCGAACCTCTCATTAATATTACATCTAAAGGAGGGTTGTTTGATGTGTATAAATTTTTAAAATTAGAACTCATTTTAGATATTATTGTATTGGAAGAGCAAAATTCCTATTAAGGCAAATATTATAATAAGAGATAAAATTTGTATTAAATTTTTTAAAATCGGCTTTACTTCTAAACTTGCTATTAATGATTCTTTCTCCTTTAAATTAACTGGTTTAATCCATATTTGTCCGTCATACCATCCTGATTCTTCATATTCCACTTTTTCAGAAGTTAATCTTTTAAATATATGATTCCAGCCAAGATATAACCTAATAGATAAAAGAAATGGTAAAGATAAACTACAAAAGAAGCTTAATAAAATGTACTTTAATCTATCAGTTTCGAAATAGACACTACCTGAAGAAATAATAATAAAGAAAAGAAAAGTTCCTAACCAAAACTTAAGTAATATAAATACAAAAGATAACTTTGATTTAGGCCATGAAAATATTTTAGATTTAGATAATTCAATAAATTCATTTGTGGGTTGTTGGTTTTTAGGAACAGGACAATTAGATAGGGGCATCATTATTGTTTATGGGAATTTCAAATTATCGCCATTGCTCCAAAAAGATTCAAGATCATAAAATTTTCTTATTTCAGGTTGAAAAATATTTATTATTAAATCTCCATAATCAAGCAAAGCCCATTTTGCTTCGTTAATTCCTTCTTTTCTAATTGGTTCAATATTTGCATTTTCTCTTAATTCCACCTCTACAGAGTTAGAAATTGACCTAACTTGTACATCTGATAAGCCTTCAGCAATAAGTATCCATTCACTAATGTACGAGACTTTATTAATATTAATCAATCTTATCTCTTTGGCCTTTTTTTTATCACAAGCTTTTGCTGCCATTAAAACTAAAAATTTACTGTCCATAAACGTTTTCACTTGAAACTGATTTTTCCGAACCTTCTTGTTGTGACAATTCTGATCTTGCCTTTTCAGCGCTTTTTCTTAATGCTTCTAATCTATCTTCAAAAAAACTTCTTTTTTTCTTCTTTCTAGTCTTTTCTATTAGCTCTTTTAATGCCCCACCAAGACTTTTATATGCATTTGGAATACTATATCCAAATCTGCAAGCGAGGTCTATTGCTCTTTCATCTGCAAAAATCGCATCTTGTAGTTTTTTTTCAGAATTGTTTTTTATGTAAAGTCTATATCCAGCAAAACCTGATAAACCAAGTGCTAGTAGTAAAAGTAATCCATCTTGAACCCATAGTTCACCTATTGCCCCACCTAGTCCTATTGCCAAAGCTGCCATTTCCCAGCCGTCTCTTGGAATTGCATCATTTTGTATTTTCCCTACTTCATGCCAAAACAATAAGTTTCTATGGTCTATTGCATAATTTTCCCATTCTTCTAAATCTATTTGAATTTCAACTTCGTCACGACCAATTTCTTCCAATGTTATCAATGGAGGATTTATAGCGGCGGCAGCTTCAATAAAAACCCAACTTTCATTCTCCGGAGGCAACAAACTCTTAAGTCGCTGAAGTTCGCTCATAAATTATTTTTTACTAACAATACTATAGAAACAAATGTTGCTTTTCAAGTAACTTGATTAACATCTGATGATTTATAAGTAGCATAAAATAAACAAAGTTTACAAATTATGCCTCAAAGAGGTGATCTTAAAAGAATCATTATTCTTGGTTCGGGACCAATTGTCATTGGTCAAGCATGTGAATTTGATTATTCTGGAACTCAAGCATGTAAAGCTTTAAGAAAAGCTGGCTATGAAATTATTTTAATTAATTCGAATCCAGCATCTATAATGACCGATCCTGAGTTAGCAAATAAAACGTATATTGAGCCTTTAACTCCCGAAATAGTTTCTCAAATAATTTTAAAGGAAAAACCGGATGCGATACTTCCAACAATGGGTGGACAGACTGCTCTTAATTTGGTGGTAAAACTTTCTGAAAACGATTTCTTGAAAAATAATAATGTTGAATTAATAGGAGCTGATTTAAAAGCAATTAATAAGGCTGAAGATAGAAAATTATTTAAAGAATCGATGGAAAAAATAAATATAAATGTTTGCCCTTCAGGTATTGCTTCTGATTTGGATGAAGCCAGGAAAGTATCTAAGCAAATAAATTCATATCCATTAATCATTAGACCCGCTTTTACATTAGGAGGAGTTGGAGGCGGCATAGCATATAATCTTGAAGAATTTATTGATCTTTGCAAATCTGGTTTAGATGAAAGTCCTAGTAATCAAATATTGATTGAAAAATCTTTAATAGGTTGGAAGGAATTTGAATTAGAAGTAATGAGAGATAAAGCTGATAACGTTGTGATAATTTGTAGTATTGAAAATCTAGACCCGATGGGAGTACATACTGGCGATTCAATAACAGTTGCTCCTGCTCAAACATTAACTGATAAAGAATATCAGAGACTCAGAGACTTATCATTAAAAATCATAAGAGAAGTAGGTGTTGAAACTGGAGGAAGTAATATCCAATTTGCTGTAAATCCAGAAAATGGAGATGTAATAGTTATTGAGATGAATCCAAGGGTAAGTAGATCTTCAGCATTAGCTAGCAAAGCTACAGGATTTCCAATTGCTAAAATTGCAGCTTTGTTATCTGTTGGATATACACTTGATGAAATTCTCAATGATATTACAAAAAAAACCCCTGCCTGTTTTGAACCTTCTATTGATTATGTCGTAACTAAGGTACCAAGATTTGCTTTTGAAAAATTTAAAGGTTCTTCAAATATTTTGAATACAGCAATGAAATCTGTTGGAGAATCAATGGCAATTGGCCGTTCATTTGAAGAATCTTTTCAAAAGGCTTTAAGATCCTTGGAAATTGATATTTATGGTTGGGAATGTGATTCTATTGAAGATTTCAATAACGAAAATGATTTAAAAAACAATCTAAGAAATCCTACTTCTGAGAGAATCCTAATAGTTAAAAAAGCTATGGAAGCTGGAAAGACAGATGCTTACATAAATGAATTAACTAATATAGACTTATGGTTTATTGAGAAATTAAGAAATATTTTTAATTTTGAGAATCAATTTTTGAAAGGAAAAAAACTCGTTGGAATTGATAGGGATTTAATGTTATTTGCTAAGCAAATTGGTTTTTCAGATCAACAGATTGCCAAATTAACTGACTCTGAGTTTTTTGAAGTAAGAAACTATAGAAAAAAATTAAATATATTGCCGCTTTATAAAACAGTAGATACTTGTTCAGCTGAGTTTTCATCTGATACGCCATACCATTACTCAACCTATGAAGAATCTTTTTCTAATAGTAGTTATCAGTTAACTGACAATGAAATTTCTTATACAAATAAGATTCCATCAAAAAAAATTATGATATTAGGAGGTGGACCTAACAGAATTGGTCAAGGTATTGAATTTGATTACTGTTGTTGCCATGCTTCATATCAATCTTCAAGTAATGGATATCAAACCATAATGGTTAATAGTAATCCTGAAACTGTTTCAACTGATTATGATACTAGTGATATTTTATATTTTGAGCCTGTTACTTTAGAAGATGTTCTAAATATTATTGAGGCTGAAAATCCATATGGACTGATAGTACAATTTGGTGGACAAACTCCTCTAAAATTATCATTACCACTATTCAATTGGTTGAAATCAAAAGAAGGTGTTAAATGTAATTCTAAAATTCTTGGAACATCACCCTTATCAATTGATATTGCAGAAGATAGAGAAGAATTCACAAAGATTCTAGAAGAATTAAACATCAGACAACCTCTGAATGGAATAGCCCGTAATCAAGAAGAGGCATTATCAGTTGCAAAGAATATAGGCTTCCCATTAGTTGTTAGGCCTTCTTATGTCTTGGGTGGCAGGGCTATGGAAATAGTTAAAGATAAAAATGAATTATCTCGTTATATATCAGAAGCTGTTAAAGTTTCACCCGACCATCCAATCCTTTTGGATCAATTTTTAAGTAATGCGATAGAGATTGATGTTGATGCATTGTGTGATAATACCGGGTCGGTCGTTATAGCAGGACTTATGGAACATGTAGAACCTGCTGGAATCCATTCTGGTGATTCAGCCTGTTGCCTACCTTCAATTTCGTTATCTCAACTAACATTAGAAACTGTAAAAGAATGGACAAAATTAATTGCAAATAGACTAAATGTAGTTGGCTTAATTAATTTACAATTCGCAGTTACAAATATA
>CACGEL010000025.1 GCA_902572065.1 uncultured Prochlorococcus sp. | reverse complement strand
AACAGTTCAGACATCTGTTTCATAAATCGACTGTATATATGAAATAATTTTTTTTTAATTTTTTTCGGACTTATCTGCCTAGTTCTCTTTCATTCATCTTATCCATTATCTCCCTAAGGTTGTTTAATGACTCTGCTTTAAGGGTTCTCTGAAGCTCTACATCTGTCTTCTTTTCTGAGGTTTCCTTCTCAATTCCTTTGAGTCTTTGATGTGTTGGAGACCCTTTTTTAAAGTACTTAGCGAGGTCTAGGTTTCTTATGCTTCTTTCTGCATTGTTTAGTTTTTCCATTTTATTTTTTGATTGTTGGATAAGCTGCTCTTGTCAGTTCGTCCAGTTTTCGGTCGTAGTGGTAGCTAGCAAAAAGAGTGCTAGTAAATTCATTAAAGTCTCCATAAGCTCCGTCATTACCTTCTTTCATGCTTCTGAACATGGTTTCTATGTCTGGGATGTCTTCTCCTTTGTTGAGATCAATATGTCTGGCCAGAACGTATTTAGTTTGAGGAGCAAGAAAAGGCAATAAACCTCTCTTCTCCCAATCCTTAAGAGCTTCTCGTCCTCTAGAGAAGTCCTTGACGTTATTGTGATTGGATTTATTGGATTTCATAAGGTTCAAGATATCTTTATTGTGTTTTATTTTGATTGATTTCATAGGGTTCAAATTCATTATTTGGTTGATAGGCAGATTCAAGGATGTGCGAAGAAAGACAAACTATTCCAGTTTCGTGGATATAGAGATGACCAACAGACTGTACAAATCGTCCAAGGAACTGATCGTCATTGTGGTAGTCAGCAAGTTCTCCTTGTAAGTCAGGTTTGAATAGGGATTCAACGTATACTTCGCTAATGTTTATTACTCTTGATTCGTAGTGTTCGACCCAACTTGAGCCATCTGCTCTGTATGAGTTTTCATAATTTCTAATGTTGTTTTGCCTAAGTTGGTATATTCGATCTTCAAGCTCATTTAAAATATAAGGATTTTCAGGTTGTATTAATAACGTATACTTTGGTTCGCTATCAATTAGGTGTTGAAGAGGTTTAAATAGTTGAATTGCAGTTATGTATCCTCGAATTCTTACTAGCGTATTCATTTAGTTTTATTGAAGGTTGGCTTAATTCAGGTCTAGAAAAATCAATAGGTAAACCTGCTTTGTGGAATTGTCTAAAGGTAAATAGTCCTAACATATAGATTTGTTGTCTTAGGTCTTTAGTTTTAACGCCATATTTCTCGCATTTAGCAATGGATTTACAAGTGCTATTTATGTAATTAAAATCCTTTAGAGTTAAACCTTTGGCTTGTGTCATATGTAAGTAGTAGTAGTTATTGTGAGGGATTCAGCTTAAGTAGAATAGGTTTAATAATGAGCCATCACTCATGGATGGCTATGTATTAGCTTTATTCACTTTCGTTGAACCCCTTAGAAAGTAGGGAAGGTATTAAGAGGTGCTATCAGTATGTCCATTAATGGGACATCAGTATAGGTAAGGTTGTCTTTTTCTCCCTGTATAGGGTAGGGGTTAACCTTTTAACTTGTTATAGACAGTCTTAATATCTTATTTGTGGGAGTTCTCTCTCCTGTATAAGGGTCGGCTTGGTATCTTCCCTGTATACGTCAGGGATCGGTCTCCTCCTGTATAAGGGTCGGATCGCTTTCTCCCTGTATACGTTGGAGGTTGAACTCCCAACCTTTATTTAGTAAGGGTTGTTTATTGATATGTGGGAGCTATTTCTCCCTGTATAAGATGGTGGTTGCAGAATTCCTAGTCATAGCAGTATATATCTCTCTATAAGGGACGGATCGCATTCGTCCCGAATGTCTGGTCATATTTATTTAAATGTCTTTATCAAGCTAATGAGCGTAGCGAGTCATGCGGAGGAAACCTCATAGTTTCCGTAGCTTCTGCTTGATACCTAAACGAAGCATATCTCGGATGCGAAGCAGTCCGTTATCAAGCGAGCGAAGCGAGCGGTTGGAAGGTCGAACCATATATCTATCTAACAGTTGTTTTTTTGGGCAAACATAATCAATTCAAGAGGAGGTTTTTTGGGCAAACTATATATATTCAAAAGGGATTTCTTGGGACAAACTATATATATATTTATTCAATTAGGGTTTCTTAGGCGAACTATTAATTATTTCGCAGAGGGTTTTTTCGGTAAACGATTAATTAACCAGTAATGTATTTTTTAATAGCTTCTTGATACTGAGTTTTTTCTTCCGCAGTTAGCTCTTTGGGAACATATCTATATTCATTGTTGTATTCATTTTTTAAACGTCTATATTCGTTGGCTTTCTCTCTAGCTTCCTTGCTCATTGGTTTGTATTTATCTATTAAAGTCTGGACTATTCTTGCTTTTGATAGCTTGATCTCATTGCTCAAGCATTCAAGGTCATTCCAAGCGGTTATATAAATCTTGTGTTTTAGTTGATAACTACCTTTTGAACCTTTATATTTCTTTCCTATTGATTCGTCTTTGTTTATCTTTTCATTCCATCTATATCTTTTAGACGCAACCATACTGTTGTTGAGAGATTTAAATTGACTCGTAGCTATTTCATAGACTTGAGGTATCCCATTTTGGATGATTCGATTTAGCATCTCCCATTGGGTCATTGAATCCCTTTCAGATAGCTCTTTAAGCCGTTCATATGCACTTGAATTGACTCTTATAGACAAAGTCTTTCTTGGGGTTAAATTACGCTTCTGAGATGCTCCTTGAGGTGTTCTAGCAGGGTTGTTATTCCTTGTTATGGTGGCTTGTTTCATAAGTTTTTAGTCTTCAAATAATTTGATAGTTTCAGGGGTTTCTTTTCTGTTTCCAAATGGAATATCGGTTAACTCTTTTGTTCGTTTTCTTATGTCTATTCTTTCGTAAGTCTGCATGATTGTTGCTACTGAGTTTCCACATATACGAGCTAAGAGATAGGCATCTGTTCCTCTAAGAATATGGTTCTCTATGAATGTTGATCGCATTGAATATAAAGTGTATGGACGATCAGAGAATTTATGTCCTTTAAGCTGTCCCTCAGACATTAAATAATCACAAATCTCTCTCCATCTCTGACCTATTTTTCTTTGACATGGTTGTTTCCCTTCGTTAAATATCTGTCCGAAAACGTAGTCATCACCTTTTATTTTGTAATCGAACTCATTGCTTAAAATATCTTTCCATCTCTTGAACGTTGAACCCAATGTTGTTGGTATCTCTCTGTATTCCTGAGTCTTTGCTCTCATTGTTGTGATGTAAGCAATTAATCTCTCTTCTCTACCCCATTCCGTACCTTTGGTTGCCCATTCTGAGGAATCTTTAAGCTCAGGAGCTTGTATATCTAGGTCAATGCCTTCTTCTTGTGCTTCGCCCATTACTTGTTCCCATTCTTCCTGAGCTTTGGTGTTAGATACCCTCCCAACGTCAATGATTTCAATGTTTTTCCATTTAAGCTTACAAATCTCTTCGGGTGAACAGCCGCTCTGCTTTGCAACTAAGACCCAATGCCAGACCATGTTTCTAAACCACATATTTTTTTTCTCAGGTTTTTTATCGCAGAGGGTTCCATTGTTCAACATTGTTTTGATCTTATAAGCGTCTTTTCTCCAAGTTGTTCTTATATGAGTGATGATTGTATTCCAGTCTTCAGCGTTGATCGCAGGATTAGCGTCTCTATCGGTTTGTCTTATTTCGATCTTTGGAAGGAATTGCCCATCTAACCAAAGGCGAGCAGGAATATATCTATGTTTAACTAGATAACTTTTAATAAACTCTCCAAGTGTTTGAAGCTCTTTCTGGACTGGTATTCTTCTCGCTGTTTGTCCCATTCTGAATGAAACATAATCATCAAAAGTTGACTCGTTTATTTGAGTAGTTATTGTGACTTTCTTTTCTTTTAAATAGTTCATCACGTGACGCATACAGAACCCTTTGAACTCATAAGTTGATTGTTCTAAAGCACCTGAATCAACTCTCTTCCTAATGCCTTCTAGCCAATCATCAAGAGCTTTCTGGATAGTCATTTGTGGGTTCTGTTTCTTCTTCTCTTCTTTGGATAATCTTTCCTTTTTTCTTATAAGTCTTTCTTCTCTCTTTAGGATTGATAGAGCATCATCAGACGTGTTCTCTGTGGGACTTGATGCTGAATCCCTTGATTTGTGATGAGGTTCTTCCTCTCTCATTTCAAGAGCTATTTCCATTGCCATCTGTTCAGCTTGAGCGAGATTTAATGCTCCATCAATTTTCTTCTGTCTATATCTTTTAGTTCCTTCTATTCTTTCCCTGTAGAAATATTCTCCTGCTGCATTCCCATTCTCATATGACAGAACAACCCCTCGTCCGTTTAAAACCTTCTTTTTTTCGGCAATTTTCAACTAATGTTTTTAGCAAAAAGTTTGAATAAAGTTTGAATAACTTTTGCCAATTCCTCCATATCCCAATTATAGCTAGTCGGGGGTACTTTTCATTAGCCAGTAGTTTATTTTAGTCATAACAAGGGATTAAAAGAATATTGCAAATCGTGAATGAATCGTGAATGAAATTCAATAGATTTGTATTGATAAATTTATTATCCATCAAATTCCCTACTTAGAAAAGTTTGAGTACATCTAGTAAGTAATAAATTTATTTGTTTTGTTGACAAAAGAATTAAAATTAGAAGAAAAACTACATATTGAAAAAACTTTTTATATATTTTTTAATTGCCATTAGTTCTCCTTCTGCTTTGAAAGCTAATTGGTTTGGATCTTATGGATCATATAATGAAGCTCTAGACGCTTGTAGAAAATGGGCAGAGTCAGGAGGTAAATATACCAGAAGAGTTGACAACCTTATGAGATCTATTCATGGTTCTGGTGAATACTTCCAAACAATAGAAAATGATATGAGAAGTTGTGTTGATGATGGACGTACTAATGTAATTCTAGGTTATGAATCAACAGGAGTTAAAAAGGGAAAGCACTATACTTATCTTGAGCAAAAAGAATTAAAAATTGGTCAGAAAGTCTTAAAGAGATTTAAATTTTAGAGAAAATATGCTGAAAATATTTATCTTATTTCTAACTGCTTTTGTATTACCAAATAATGTAAATGCTAGAGAATATAATGGTGATAATTACTCTGATACTCTATTCGAGTATGGGATAAAAAGATCTATAAAAGTAACTAAAAATTATGATGCATTTGAAGATAAGTTTTCTTGCTCTATAACTCAACCTAGAGGAATAAATTTATCCTCAGAAAATTTATATGCTATTGAAATTGGAGGTGCTGAAAATGGGAGTAAAAAATATAAATTAGATAAAGGACCAATTCAGGTTATTCCTTATAATGGTGAGGAAATACCCTATTGGGAATGGACTAAATATCAAGAATTGCATATTCGATATCAATCTGGATCTGGTTATACTTCTGATACAAAACATGATTTAGCTTTACTTAGCAAAGCAGTTTTAGTTCATAGAAAATGCTTATTGGATTATGTTGATGGAGATCCAATTGCTAAATATATACAACAAAATCAAAATAAAACCTCTGATAATACAACCTCAAAGGATGAAGAGTTTTTAAAGAGACCAGAAATCAGCTCTAATCTTCCTGATATCCTAAGTGCTGCTCAAACAGCTTCAGTTAAAACAACTCTTTTATGTAGAGAGAAATTAGAGGGACCTTTTAGTGATGATGTTAAGAATAATTTATTAAATTCTCTGGGAATATCTTTAAATGAATTATCTGATCCATTGGTTTCATTACTAGCAGTTAAATTCAAAGAACTTATCTCAGATGATTGTCGCTCTATTGATAAAGAACAACTAAGTAAAATCGTCTTGGAAATTTCTAATTCATACAATTTAAGCTTTAATCAAGGAAAGAAAAAAGAAATAGAAATGACCCTTGAAGAATTTACTACTGCTGCTGGTATATTCGCATTTAATCAATGCAGTTTAGAAAAAGGTTTTTTTAAAAGTAAGAAAGAGTATACAGATGCTATTGGAATAGAATTTAATGATGCTGGGATACCTCTACGTTATGGATTAAATCCGAATCTAATTTTGGCATCACAAGAGATTAAATCCCTAATTAATGATCAATGTGAAGAAATTATTGCTCCCGATAAAAGAGTAGTAGAGATAATTATGAAATATTTTAAAGATAAAGAATCTCTTTAAGTTCTTGTACAAGTTTTTGACTGCTAATTTAATTTTTTGCCTATCTTTTCGAGTATGATTTACTGGTTTAATTATTGCTGTTGTTGATTTGATTACTTTGACACGCCGCCAGAATCAATAAAAGCGGTGCAAGTAGTAAGCGTTTCATTTTGAAGAATTAATTCTTTTTTCGAAAGAATCTCCAATAGCATCCCAATTGAATTTATTTAATTCATAAATAATTTCAGCAGCTTCTTTTAAATCTGCTGATCTGTCTATAAAACCTTTTCTAGAAAAAATATCACTAAACGAAATCAAGTGCTCATCAATTTTTCTACATACAAGATCTGCTAAAGCCCAAAAAATAGCTACCTTGTCAGTTTCTCTATCAAATGCAATGTCTTCTACCCTCTGAACTACTAAAGGTGTCTCATCATATTTATCTATTGCATTTATATCCAAATGAGAGAGAACAAAGGATCTCATCATTAGATCTTCTGACTTTTGTTTAATTTCTTTTTCACTAGTCGCATAAATAATAGGTGCAAGTCGCATTATCAAGCCAAAGTAAAAATATAAAATAGCTTGTGCATTTTGAGGACTGCTAAATTTACTTGATCGTTCAGTTACATAGCTCCAAACCTTTTTAATCTTGGAATTAAGATTTGAGGTGTATAAAGCATTGAAAATGTAGTCATGCTTTGGATTCCAATTATCCATAATATTTATAAATCCTGAGGTCTTTCCATGCAATGTTTCCTCAATGTATCAATGACATATTGCTTGGGTTGTAATTCCATCCATCTAGCTTCAATTTCATTATCTTCCTTATTCGAGGCATATGCACCATGAATAGTTCTATAAGAATTTTCATCTTGATCCAGAAGTTCATAACTCATGTCTTTTATTTGATAAGAACCAAAAAGATTTGTTCCCAAGCATGCTTGCATAATATGAGTTGATTCATGCGCTAATAGTCTCCAATACTCATTGGGATTTGGTTTGTTAAACATATAGTTGTTGTTGCAAATGACCACTTCATCAATTGTTTTTTTGCCCTTTATTTTTTCAAAGCGATAATAACCTTGAACTCCGTTTTCACAATCGTTTCTTTCCTTTATTTGAGTACCTACATTTCTAATTAAATTTTCAAGTGTTTTTGTATAAGCAAATTCTCCATCTCTACTTGATCTTTCCCTGTTAAAAATTGAAATCATTATTGTCGGGAATCCTATGAGCGCTGCAAGTAATAATGCAATCGTTATTAAAATACTTTTATTGTCTTTATTCTGATTTGGATCCTGCTGCATTCCAACTGCAGGGTCCCAATTTTCATTAGTCACTTTATGACAAAAATAATTAAAAGCATAATAGTGATTATTTCTTTTTAGGACAATTTTTTATTAAGGTATTAGATCTAAAAATTGAATTACTTATAAGGATAAAAAAGTGTGGACGAGGTGTGGACGGAATTTATCTGATTTTTGAGATCGATTGCTATGACTACTGGCTCACTTTTCATTAGCCAGTAGTTAGGTTCAGTCATAGTCTATGATTTGCGGTAAATAGGGCTGCTGGTATGGTGCTGGTATGGTATTTTGTTAACTTTTTCATAAGCCAGCCTAATCCAAAGCATTTTGTTTAGTTTATCGAAGATAGTTGATCGAAGAAAGTATAGAAAAAAGATATCGATAGTTAAGGTTTAATTTTCTTTTAATATAAACAGCTAGCCCTTATCTTTTCTCTAGCAGGATTATATGGAACTGCTAGTTAAAATAGAAAATCAAGATAAAGCTGAATAAAAATTAACAAAATTCACAAATTAAATGTTTTTTTGAGAGTATCAGATTGCACTCTTCAAAATCCTGATGCAAAGCAGTGGTTATAATGGGTGCAAATAAATTTAAGTCTTAAAATTTATATTCTTTTGACTATAAAAGATAGTTTTTTAAATCAAAACATTTAACTTCCTAGATATAAAAAGACTTTTTAAAATGAGTAAAAAATTAAGGTATATTTTCATAATTTCATTATTTATTCTTATTCAGACAATTTCCAAACCAGCCTTCGCATGCGTTAAGGGTTTGTCTTGGGGTATGGAACTTTCAAAAGTTGAAAGTCATCTTGGAACGACTTTAAAGCCAATAGAGAATCAAAGAAACAACGATCTATTTGAAATTAAAGAGTATAGGATGAGTAAGCTGCCTGTTAATAGCCTTAAACTTCGCATAACAGAAGAACAAGGCTTAAAGCAGCTCGTCTATGAAATAAGCTATGACAACATGATTGAAGTTTTAGCAGGATTAAGAAATAGATATGGATCTCCCGTTGGGACCACTGCAGATATTGAAGAAGATAATCCTCATCAGCAGTGGATTTGGCATACAGGAGAAGACATTATTACAGCAGTAAAATCACAAGACAAACCATTTATACTTTTTTATCGTCCATCCCTTTTAGATCCTACTTTTTTGTAATCCTTTATAAGGAAATAATTAATCTGATAAATTTCAATGTTAAAGTAAGTTGTTTTATTTGTAGATTTTGAGAAAAATTTTCCTGTTAATTCCTTTCAGTCTTAGCTTATTGTTAAGTCTTTCTTGTTCTAATAAACCTACTGAAAAAGAAATGAAAATGCCAATGCTATTTGATACAAAGGAACAGGCTGAAAAAGAAGCTTATAAGTTTGAGTGTGAAGGAGCTCATCAAATGGGAGATAAATGGATGCCGTGCAATATGCATAAACATAACCATTAGAAAGTAGCAAATTGCCTCTTATTTTAGATAACTTTTAATCAGTTAAAAGTTTGGATAAAGTTTGGATGAAAAATTACAAATCCTTGAGATCCTAGTAATAGCTAGTCGCGCTCACTTTTCATTAGCCAAAACTTTTCTTCAGTCATATCAATCGATTTGGGATATTTCAAAGATCGAAATAGGGACTATTCGAACCTTTTTGGGTATAAATTTATTATCCATCAAAGTTCCTATTTAGGAAAGCAATAGGTGGTATAGGGGACATACGATCGTTATACATCTCTAAATATATCCCTAGAACTTGTAATCCTTTTTTTACTAATCCACTTAGGAAAAATAATATTTTATCTATTGGCTTTAAAATTTTTATTATTAGTTTCATTTATAGTTCTTTAATAGTTTTAGTTATCTTACCCAACCATCTTTGGTGCAAGTTCCATATCCATAATCCATAGAAGAGTATCTAAGCTTGGTAAGTTTAGGATTAGCTTTATTTACATCTTTTATATGCTCTTCTGAACAGAAGTACCTACCCTGAGCTTTAATAATATCTTTACTAATAATTTCAGCTTTTTCGTTGGTTTTCATAAAACAACCACTCGCTACAATATCGCATTTAGGGACATAAGCATTTGTGAAATAATAAAAAGTGTTATTAGCATCAATTATTCCTGACCAAGAAAATGGCGGTCTTTCAGTTGTATAAATCGTATATTCTTCTGCAAATACAGGACTAGAAAATAATAGAAGTGCAAGTAGTAAGCGTTTCAATTTATTCAACTGGAGTTAGTGAATAACAAATGTCTTTATAACCATTTTCTTTATCCCACTCTTTCATCTCAGGAGTACTTGTAGCAGCTGCGAATCCTTCTAAATCCTTGACTTTAAGTATTAGGTGACTTTTATGTTCATTTACCTTGATGAGTTCATATTCTTCGACATATTTATGTCCCTCCTTTTCATGGAAATCTGCTACAAATTTATCGAAATCTTCAAAAGAACAATCAAAAGTAGAAACTATTAAGGTATTCATAAAAAAGAGGGTTTTATCCCTCTATGTTAGATCGACTGTCAATCAATTAGTAATTAATTAATTTTCTTTTTCCATCTCTAATTTCTACTTTATTTATTCTTAACCCTATAAAAGCAGCCCAAATAACTGCAAATAAAATTGGTAAAAAAATGATTGCAAGTTTCATCATTGTTTTAATCCTGTTATTTGCAAAAATAATAACTTTTAAATCAATAAGAAAATATAGGTACTTTATCTAAAAAAGTAGGATCGAGGTTAGATCGACTGTCAATCACACTAAATAAATCCACTCAGAATCGCCTAGAAGGTAGATGAAATTACTTGTATTTGTAGTAGCAAGTGGTAAAAAAAGTTATTAGTAGTAACATATTATTAGGCAGT
>CACGEL010000024.1 GCA_902572065.1 uncultured Prochlorococcus sp. | reverse complement strand
TAAAGAAGGTAATCCTATTTATTTATCTGCTGACTTAGAGGATGAGTGTAGAGTTGCTCCAGGAGATGTGGCTACTGATAAAAGCGGTAATATCTTGGCAAATTTAATTCCAGTAAGATATAGACAAGATTTTGAGAAAGTACCGCCTCTACAAGTTGATTATGTACAGCTTTCTCCTGTTCAAGTTATTTCAGTAGCGACTTCCCTTATTCCCTTCTTAGAACACGATGATGCCAATAGGGCTTTGATGGGTTCAAATATGCAGCGTCAAGCCGTCCCATTATTAAGGCCTGAAAGACCTTTGGTTGGAACGGGATTAGAATCCCAAGTCGCTAGAGACTCTGGCATGGTCCCAATCACAAAAGTAAATGGAATCGTGTCTTATGTTGATGCGAATGAGATTGTTATAAAAGATGTAGATGGTAATGAACATGTTCATTATCTTCAAAAATATCAAAGATCTAACCAAGATACTTGTCTTAACCAAAGACCAATAGTAAAAAATGGAGATCAAGTTATATCTGGTCAAGTTCTTGCTGATGGATCAGCTTGTGAAGGTGGAGAAATTGCTTTAGGACAGAATGTTTTAATCGCTTACATGCCATGGGAAGGTTACAACTATGAAGATGCGATACTTGTTAGCGAAAGGATGGTTACTGATGATCTTTATACTTCTGTACACATAGAAAAGTATGAAATTGAGGCTAGACAAACTAAATTAGGCCCTGAAGAAATCACCAGAGAAATACCTAATATCTCAGAAGAAAGTTTGAACAATCTTGATGAAATGGGGATTATCAGAATAGGAGCCTTTGTAGAGAGCGGTGATATTTTAGTAGGAAAAGTTACTCCTAAGGGAGAATCAGATCAACCACCTGAAGAAAAACTTTTGAGAGCTATTTTTGGAGAAAAAGCAAGAGATGTGAGAGATAATTCTCTTAGGGTTCCTAAAACAGAAAAAGGAAGAGTTTTAGATGTACGTATTTATACTAGGGAACAAGGTGACGAACTACCTCCAGGTGCAAATATGGTTGTAAGAGTCTATGTCGCTCAAAGGAGGAAAATTCAGGTAGGTGACAAGATGGCTGGAAGGCACGGAAATAAAGGCATAATAAGTAGGATTTTACCTAGAGAGGACATGCCTTATTTACCTGATGGTACTCCCGTTGATATAGTTTTAAATCCTCTTGGTGTTCCAAGTAGAATGAATGTTGGCCAAGTTTTTGAGTTGTTGATGGGCTGGGCAGCATCTAACTTAAATTGCAGGGTTAAAGTTGTCCCTTTTGATGAGATGTATGGTGCTGAAAAATCACATCAAACTGTTCAAGCTTTTTTACAGGAAGCATCCAAGCAAGAAGGTAAGGATTGGGTTTATAATCCAAAAGATCCAGGAAAGCTGTTACTCAAGGATGGTCGAACAGGCGAACCTTTTGATCAGCCTGTTGCCGTTGGATACTCTCACTTTCTAAAGCTTGTTCACTTAGTAGATGATAAGATCCATGCTAGATCAACAGGTCCATATTCTTTAGTGACTCAGCAGCCCTTAGGCGGTAAAGCCCAGCAAGGTGGACAAAGGCTTGGAGAGATGGAGGTATGGGCTTTAGAGGCCTATGGTGCAGCTTATACTTTGCAAGAATTATTAACTGTTAAGTCAGATGATATGCAAGGCAGAAATGAAGCCTTAAACGCAATTGTTAAAGGAAAACCTATTCCAAGACCAGGAACTCCGGAATCATTTAAAGTCCTTATGAGAGAATTGCAATCTTTAGGCCTAGATATTGGTGTATACACTGATGAAGGGAAAGAGGTTGATTTAATGCAAGATGTAAATCCGAAAAGGAATACGCCTTCGAGACCTACCTATGAATCTCTGGGAAACTCAGAATATGCGGAAGATTAAATCCTTTATAAACACTTTCTATTTTAAATATTGTAAAAAATGACTAACAGCAACTTAAGAACAGAAAATCACTTTGATTACGTAAAGATTTCTATTGCTTCACCTCAAAGAATAATGGATTGGGGGCAAAGGACATTACCTAATGGACAAGTAGTAGGAGAGGTTACTAAACCAGAGACGATAAATTATAGAACTCTTAAGCCAGAAATGGACGGTCTTTTTTGTGAAAAAATATTTGGACCATCCAAAGATTGGGAATGTCACTGCGGTAAGTATAAAAGAGTTAGACATCGTGGAATTGTATGCGAGAGATGTGGTGTAGAAGTAACCGAAAGTAGAGTAAGAAGACATAGGATGGGTTATATCAAACTCGCCGCTCCAGTTTCGCATGTTTGGTATTTAAAAGGTATTCCGAGTTATGTAGCAATTCTCTTAGATATTCCACTAAGAGATGTAGAACAGATAGTTTATTTTAATTGCTATGTTGTTTTGGATGTTGGGGATCATAAAGATCTTAAATACAAGCAACTTCTTACTGAAGATGAATGGTTAGAAATTGAAGATGAAGTTTATGCCGAAGACTCTACTATTGAAAATGAACCAGTTGTTGGTATAGGTGCAGAAGCTCTGAAGCAATTACTTGAGGATCTTGATTTGAATCAAATTGCAGAAGAACTCAGAGAAGAAATTACAAACAGTAAAGGTCAAAAAAGAGCAAAACTTATTAAAAGGATCAGGGTGATTGATAATTTCCTTGCAACAAATGCAAAGCCTGAATGGATGGTATTAGACGCGATTCCCGTGATTCCACCAGATCTTAGACCAATGGTTCAACTTGACGGAGGTAGGTTTGCGACATCTGACTTAAATGATCTTTATAGAAGAGTTATAAACAGGAATAATAGGCTAGCTAGGCTTCAAGAAATTTTAGCTCCTGAAATCATTGTTAGAAATGAAAAAAGAATGTTACAAGAAGCTGTTGATGCGCTCATTGATAATGGGAGAAGAGGAAGAACCGTTGTTGGAGCAAATAATAGGGCCTTAAAATCTCTTAGCGATATCATAGAAGGCAAGCAAGGGAGATTTAGGCAGAATCTACTTGGTAAACGTGTTGATTATTCTGGAAGGTCCGTTATAGTTGTTGGTCCAAAGTTAAAGATGCATCAATGCGGACTCCCTAAAGAGATGGCTATTGAGCTTTTTCAACCATTTGTAATTCATAGATTAATACGTCAAAATATTGTAAATAATATTAAGGCAGCTAAAAAATTAATACAAAAAGCAGATGATGAAGTAATGCAAGTTCTTCAAGAAGTTATTGAGGGTCATCCAATACTCTTAAATAGGGCTCCCACTCTTCATAGATTGGGAATTCAAGCTTTTGAACCTAAATTAGTAGGTGGTAGAGCTATTCAACTACATCCACTTGTATGTCCGGCATTTAATGCTGACTTTGATGGAGATCAAATGGCAGTTCACGTTCCCTTGGCATTAGAAGCGCAAACTGAGGCACGTATGCTTATGTTAGCTAGTAATAATATTCTTTCACCAGCAACAGGCGAACCGATTGTTACTCCATCACAAGATATGGTTTTGGGTTCTTATTATTTAACTGCATTGCAACCAAATTATAAAAAGCCAAAATTTGGAGATAATCAAAAAACTTATGCTTCTTTAGAAGATGTAATTTTTGCTTTTGAAGATAAAAGAGTTGGCTTGCATGAATGGGTCTGGTTAAGATTTAATGGAGAAGTTGATGATGATGAAGAAGCTAATCAACCAAAAGAATCCAAAGAATTAGAAGATGGTTCAAGGTTAGAAATTTGGAACTTTAGAAGAGATAGATTTGATTCTCAAAATACTCTTATAAGTAGATTTATTTTAACAACAGTCGGAAGGGTGGTTATGAATCATACGATCATCGATTCTGTCTCCAAAACGTAATCTTTAAAAAAAACTTATCATTTATCCATAAAAACATGACATCATCTAAACCAAAAAAAAATTCAAGAGTTCGTAAAACTACAAAAAATTCAAAAAAAGATAGTATTTTAACGATGCCCTCTTTGGCAAAAACCCCACCTTCATTTAAAAATAAAGTTGTAGATAAAAAAGCTTTGAAAAATTTAGTTTCATGGGCTTACAAAACTCATGGCACTGCTGTAACTGCAGCAATGGCTGATAATTTAAAAGATTTGGGATTTAAATATGCTACACAAGCAGCTGTATCTATTTCAGTGGAGGATTTGAAAGTTCCTGAAGCTAAGCAAGATTTAATTGGACAGGCCGAAGCTCAAATTACTGCTACTGAGGAATGTTACAGACTTGGAGAAATTACAGAAGTTGAGAGACATACAAAAGTTATTGATACCTGGACTGAGACTAACGAGAGATTAGTAGATGCAGTTAAGAACAATTTCAATCAAAATGATCCACTTAACTCAGTCTG
This sequence comes from uncultured Prochlorococcus sp., assembly GCA_902572065.1. The sequence goes on along the minus strand of CACGEL010000024.1, from coordinate 7,622 downwards.
GATGATGGCTAATTCTGGTGCTAGAGGTAACATGTCTCAGGTAAGACAGCTTGTTGGTATGAGGGGCTTGATGGCTAATCCTCAAGGGGAAATTATTGATTTACCTATTAGAACAAATTTTAGGGAAGGTCTTACAGTTACAGAATATGTGATTTCTTCTTATGGTGCTAGAAAAGGTTTAGTTGATACAGCATTAAGGACAGCTGATTCAGGTTATTTAACAAGAAGATTGGTTGATGTAGCACAAGATGTAATTGTAAGAGAAGAGGATTGCGGGACTGAACGTTCAATAGTTATAGATTCAGAAGATGGTAAATTTGGTTCAAGGCTGGTTGGAAGACTTTCTGCAGAAGATATCTTGGATACTGAAGGAAACTTAATTGTTCCAAAGAACACTGCAATAGACCCTTCTATAACTAAAACATTAGAAAAGGCTTTAATTTCAAAGGTAAATATAAGATCTCCGTTAACTTGCGAGGCTAATCGTTCAGTTTGTAGGAAATGTTATGGATGGGCTTTGGCTCATAATCATTTGGTCGATTTAGGAGAAGCTGTAGGGATTATTGCTGCTCAATCAATTGGAGAGCCAGGAACCCAATTAACCATGAGAACCTTTCACACCGGAGGAGTCTCTACGGCAGAAAGTGGAGTAGTAAGATCAAAAATTCAAGGTAAAGTTGAATTTAGTTCAAAAGCAAAGGTCAGAGGATATAGAACCCCACATGGATTAGAAGCTAAACAAGCTGAAGTTGATTTTTTATTAAAAATTATTCCTAATGGAAGTAACTCTAACAAAGCTCAAAAAGTTGAAGTATCCAGTGGTTCCCTTTTATTTGTTGATGATGGTCAAGAAATAGATTCTGATATAACTGTCGCCCAAATTACTTCAGGTGCTGTTAAGAAAAGTGTTGAAAAGGCTACTAAAGATGTAATTTGTGATTTGGCTGGGCAAGTAAGGTTTGATAAAGTTATTCAACCAAAAGAAGTAACTGACAGACAAGGCAATATTACCTTAAAAGCACAAAAATTAGGAAGATTATGGGTCCTAGCTGGAGATGTTTATAATTTACCTCCTAACGCTAGACCTGTTATATCATCAGGAAAAAATGTAGAAAAGGGAACTGTTTTAGCAGAGGCAAGTCAATCTAGTGAGTTTGGAGGCGAGGTGCGTTTGAGGGATTCAATAGGAGATTCCAGAGAAGTTCAGATTGTAACAACTTCAATGCTATTAAATAATTTTAAATTAATTGAAGAATCAACTCACTCAGGTGAAATATTTCATTTAGAGTCTAATGATGGAACCATTTATCGATTAAATACTTCACCTGGAAGTAAAATTAGTAGTGGTGAAGTTGTTGCTGAGTTGGCAGATGAAAGATTCAAAACAAAAACTGGAGGATTAGTAAAATATGCACCAGGTTTGAGTGTTAAAAAAGCAAGATCATCTAAAAATGGTTTTGAAGTTAGTCAAGGTGGAACATTGCTTTGGATTCCTCAAGAGACACATGAAATAAATAAAGATATATCTTTGCTTATGACAGAAGATATGGAATGGATTGAAGCAGGTACTGAAGTAGTCAAGGATATATTTAGCCAAACATCAGGAATTGTCACTGTGACTCAAAAAAATGATATTTTGCGTGAAATTACTGTTAGAAATGGTTCTTTTCATGAATGTGATGATGAAGAGATTTTGAGTCGATTTACTGAAGAAGGAAAATTAGTTAATCCAGGCGAAAAAATTATAGATGGGGTAGATAATAATGAAATTCTCTTCGTTCAAAAATTAGAAACATCAAAAGGCAAGGGTTTACTACTAAGAACTGTAGAAGAATTTACTATACCTGATGAGGCTGAGTTACCTGAATTATCCCATGTTAAACAGGAAAAAGGACCATCTCTGGGTTTGAAAGCTGTTCAAAGGCTTACTTATAAAGATGGTGAACTAATAAAATCTGTGGAAGGTGTAGAACTCCTTAGAACTCATTTGAGTATAGAAAGCTTTAATGCCACTCCTCAGATGACAATCGATGTTGAGCTAATTCAAGATAAAAGTGATAACTCAATAAATAGATTAAATCTAGTTATTTTGGAATCTATCTTAGTAAGGAGAGATACAATGTCTGATTCAAGTCATGGTTCAACACATACTGAATTACAAATAAAGAATAATCAACTTGTTAAGGCTGGAGATGTAATTGCTAATACTCAAATTCTTTGTAAAGAGAAAGGTATTGTTCAATTACCAGATGAAGTTGAAGGTGAACCAATTCGTCGCCTCATAGTGGAAAGAGAAGAAGATAAAATTAAAATTAATATCAAAGATAAACCACTTGTTAAAGTTGGAGATCGTGTTGTGGATGGAGATGCAATTAGCAAAGTGGAAAAATCTACTTCATGCGGAGAAATAGAAGCAGTTTCTACTGACTTTGTAACCTTAAGACTTGGAAGGCCATATATGGTTTCTCCTGATTCTGTTTTACATGTAAAAGATGGCGATTTAGTTCTTAGAGGAGATGGTTTAGCTTTACTAGTTTTTGAAAGGCAGAAAACAGGTGATATTGTTCAAGGCTTACCTCGAATTGAAGAATTATTAGAGGCAAGAAGACCAAGAGATTCTTCAACTTTATGCAAAAAATCTGGGGTTGTGCAAATTAAAGAAGGGAATGATGAAGAATCAGTATCTTTATCTGTCATAGAGAGGGATGATTCTATCACTGAGTATCAACTGTTAATAGGACAAAATATTATGGTAAGTGATGGACAACAAGTTACAGGAGGAGAACTCTTAACTGATGGTCCAATTAATCCGCATGAATTACTAGATTGTTTGTTTATGGACTTAAAAGATCAAAAACCTTTAATGGAAGCAGCTCAAGAATCTATTTCAAAATTACAACGAAAGATGGTAAACGAGGTTCAGAACGTTTATAAGTCCCAGGGTGTAGCAATTAGCGATAAACATATTGAAGTCATAGTAAGACAAATGACGAGTAAAGTTCGAATTGAAGATGCAGGAGATACTACTCTTCTTCCTGGTGAATTAATAGAGTTAAGACAAGTAGAAGACACAAATCAGGCAATGTCAATAACTGGAGGAGCACCTGCTGAGTTCACTCCTGTTTTATTAGGGATCACTAAAGCTTCTCTTAATACAGATAGCTTTATTTCAGCAGCCTCTTTTCAGGAAACCACAAGAGTTCTTACCGAGGCTGCGATAGAAGGTAAATCTGATTGGCTTAGAGGTTTAAAAGAGAATGTAATTATTGGAAGACTAATACCTGCTGGGACAGGGTTTAGCGGATTTGTTGAAGAATTAGCTTCAGAAGCTGGCCCACACCCTGATATTCTCGCAGAAGAATCCGGTGGCTATAGAAGAGCTCAGAATTTAAGACCAGACTATACGGTTGATATGCCGCAAACACCTACAGTAAGTTCTACTGCTATTCTTGATGATCCAAGTGATGAAGATTTAGAAAGTACTAGAAATAGGCATGGTATTGATCCTTCCTCAAGTAATTTTGCTGCTTTTGCAAGGCCTAACGCTGAAAATCAATTTTCTGAAGATCAATTGCCTGATCCTGCGGCTTTGGAAGGATTACAAGAAGAAGGCCTACTTTCCGATGAATAAAAGCTATTCTGATTTCCAATTACTAGAATGTTATTTTAAATTTTAATTAATGATTAAGCCTGATATTATTCCCAAAAGAAAAATGCCTCGCTACGGGTTTCATTTTTATAATGAGAAACTTAATGGAAGGATCGCTATGATTGGCTTTATAGCCCTTATTCTTACTGAGTTCTTTTTAAAACATGGATTATTATTATGGTGATAATAAAAGACAACTAGGATTTTTAATAATTTGAAGAATCTTCTTGGATGCAGTGTTAAAGACTTAGAAAATGTAGCTTTGAACTTTGGTCAAGCTGCTTTTAGAGGACGCCAAATTTATAGTTGGATTTATAATTATAGGAATAGGTCTAAAAATATTGATCAAATTAATGTTTTACCGTTAGATTTTAGAAATCAATTAAAAGAAGGAGGATTTATCTTTGGTGAATTAACCCTTAGAGAAAAAAATTTAGCTAATGATGGAACTTTAAAATTGTTATTGAATACCAGAGATAATGAAAGTGTAGAGTGCGTTGGAATACCAACTGAGAAAAGATTAACTGCATGTCTTTCAAGTCAAGTTGGTTGCCCAATGGATTGTAAATTCTGTGCCACTGGCAAAGAAGGATTAAAGCGGTCTTTAACATCAAGTGAAATTCTAGATCAAATTTTGTTTATTGAAAATGAAATGAATCAGAAAGTATCTAATATTGTTTTTATGGGAATGGGTGAGCCTTTGTTAAATATTAGTGAGCTACTTTTGTCTATTAGATCAATTAATGAGGATTTCGATATAAGTCAGAGAAAAGTTACAGTAAGCACTGTTGCTATTCCGAAAATGATAAGTAAATTATCAGAAATGTCTTTTCAGATATTGGGCAAATGTCAGTTCACTCTCGCAATAAGTTTACATGCTTCAAATCAAAAAACAAGAGAAGCTATTATTCCAAGTGCAAAAAATTACCATATTAAAAACATTATTGATGATTGTAGGGAATTTGTAAGAAAGACAGGCAGAAGAGTAAGTTTTGAATACTTAATGCTTAATGGAGTAAATGATAAATTAGAACAGGCTGATGAATTAAGTGATCTAATAAAAGGTTTCCAATGTCATGTGAATTTAATTCAATTCAATCATATTGAGGAAGTTGAATTTAAGCAAACCCCTTCAAAGAATGCTCAACTATTTCAAACTAGACTTTCTAAAAATGGGATTAATGTTAGTTTTCGAAAAAGTAGAGGCTCTGACAGAAATGCAGCATGTGGTCAGTTAAGACAAAATGCCAAGATAAAATAATCATATTTAAAAACTTTTTATTAAATTCAACTTAAACACGTTATTATTGATTTAATAGATTTTTGACAATTGGGTTTTATTAAAACTAAGCTTCTACCTTTTGCAATTGTTAGCCTTTTTGGGGTCGCTTTTTTTGCTGTAAGTGCCAGGATTTGGTTGCCAGGAGATATGATGTCACCTGCTCCAATAAATTAATATATATTATTTTATGATGAATAAAAGAAAAGAAATTCAAAATGAAAGTCTAGCTGAAATAGCAATAGATCCTGATGTTTTAGCTAGAGAATTATCTGAAGAACTTGAAATTGATCCTTTAGAGCAGATTGATATAGATAGTTTCTCAAAAGGAAATTTAAATAAAAATTCAGAATGTGATGAAGCCTTAAAATTGCTAGAGGGTGATAGAGAGCAAAGAATACAAGGTTTAAGAGTATTTTGTGAATATAGAGATAAAAGATCTTTCCATCTTTTACTACCTTTATTGGATCAACCTTGCCCAGTAGAAAGAATGAGTGCAGTTTATGCATTGGGTCGAAATCCATTCCCTAGCGCAGTGAAAAAATTAGTCAATTTACTAGAAACAGATGACAATGCATATGTAAGAAGAGCTACTGCTTGGAGTTTAGCTAATTATGATAATCAAATTGTTTTGAAGCCATTAATCAATTCATTAAAAAATGATGTAGCTGCAGTAAGATTATGGTCATCTAGTTCTCTTTCAGAAATTGGAAGTATTTCATCCTCAAATGCTCAATTAGCGGCTGAACAACTTTTAATAAGCCTAAAAATTGATAATGAACCTGTTGTGAGAAGTAATTGTATTTGGTCTTTATGTAGGTTATATGAAAAATTAGATAATATATTTCAAGAGAGATTTGTTGATGAATGTACAAGAATTGCTCTTTTTGATAAAGAACCTTCAGTTATGGAAGAAGCAAAAACTGCTTTGGATTCTATGGGAATGAAAGGGTTTTATAAATAGAGTTTTATATTTATTAAGTAATCAAAAAAATATATTTAAATTAACTTGTACCAACTGAAACAATTTTTTTTCGTTATTCTATATAAAGTATTAGTACTTAGTACTTGATTTTAATGCCTCAAATAACATTAAGATTCAAAATTCATCAAGATGGAAGAGTTGAAGAGACCGTTGAAGGATTCAATGGTAATGCATGTAGTAATGCTACAAAAAATGTTGAAGATGCTCTTGGTGAAGTAAAAGTCAAACGCAAAACTGCAGAGGCATTTATCTCTAACCAAAGCGAAAAATTAACACAATTTAACAAGGAAACTAATGTCACATTTTAGTACTATAAAAACAAAGCTTAAAGAAGCAAAACCCTTAATCAAAGCCTTAAACCAACTTGGTTATGAAATTAATCAAGAAAAAAAGTTTGTGAAAGGCTACAAAGGACAATTTACAGCTGTAGATATAAGTATGGATTTGCCTGGGAATACAAAAGTTGGATTTAAATGGGATAAAAACTCTAATGGCTATGAATTGGTAACTGATCTAGATCTTTGGAAATTTGATTTGCCAGTTGAAAGATTTTTATCAAAAATAACTCAAATGTATGCTTATAATACAATTATTTCAAAAACTGAAGAGGATGGATATCAAATAGTTGAGCAAAAAAATCAAAATGATGGATCAATCGAGTTAGTCCTTACTAAGTGGGAAAGTTAATAATTGGATTCTAATTACATAGGAGATATTGATATTTTTGATGAAACTACAGAACGAACCGGTTATGAACCTGTCTTAGGAGGTGAATTAACTGAAAAGGCTGTTTGGGTTGATGAAAGCAGATGTATTGGATGTAGATATTGTGCGCACGTTGCAACTAATACTTTTATTCTTGATGAAGAATATGGTAGGAGTAGAGCCATAAGACAAGATGGTGATAATTTCGAAACGTTGCAAGAAGCTATTGATACTTGTCCTGTAGATTGTATACATTGGGTTAAATTTGAAAATTTAGAAGATTTAGAAAATAGTCTTGATAGGAATATGTTTCAATCACTAGGAAAACTTCCAAGAATAAACAAGCATTAATTTCTAATGAAGTTGCCTTTTCGCAGATTTGGTAGAACAAATTTAGAAATGCCTCTTTTGTCATTAGGGGGTATGAGATTTCAAAAAAGTTGGGATGAAACGAAATTTTCTGAGATTTCAATAAAGGATCAGAAAAAAGTTGAAAATATATTAAATCTTGCAAATGAATTTGGTTTTAATCATATAGAGACAGCTAAGTATTATGGGACTTCTGAAATTCAGTTAGGTATGGCTTTTAAGAGTACTAAGAAAATACCAAAAATCATTCAAACGAAAATCCCTCCTAATAGTGATCCAAAATTATTCGAAGTTCAACTTTTGCAAAGCTTTGAAAAATTGCAAGTAAAGAAAATTGATTTATTAGCAATTCATGGTGTCAATTTACCTGAACATCTTCATCAGGCTGTAAAAAAGGGAGGTTGTATTGATATTTTAAGAAAATACCAAAAAGAAAATTTAATTGGAAATATAGGTTTTTCTACTCATGGTGAATCAAAACTTATAGAAAAAGCGATATCAACAAATTTCTTTGATTATGTTAATTTGCACTGGTATTACATTAATCAAACAAATTCAAAGGTAATTGATTTAGCTCATAAATATGATCTTGGGGTTTTTATAATAAGCCCTACAGATAAAGGAGGACATCTTCA
>CACGEL010000023.1 GCA_902572065.1 uncultured Prochlorococcus sp. | reverse complement strand
AAGCACGCAAAAGCCACAGTTAAAAGCTCTAGAGGAATAGCTATTGCTGGGATTAAAGGATTTTGATATTCTTTTTCAACTAATAATTGCCCTAAAGATATCCCCCAAACAAGAAAATAAAGAGATTCATATAAATTACTTACGGGAAAATGCCCAGAAATAAGCCATCTTGATATAAGTTGTATAGCTATGAATAGATTTATTGTGATAGTAATTAAACTTACATATGAGGAAACTTTTTTATTAAATAAAGCTATCAAAGAAATAGGTAAATTAATTAATAGAAAATAAAAAATTAAAATGCCAAGGGTAGATACGGGATCGTAAATTAAATTTTTGATAAAACTATCAAATAACATTAGTAAGATATAAAACTGTACAGAATGAACTAATTATAAAATAATAAAACAAATAGGAAATACATTTAATTATCAAATAATTTAATCTTAATTTATTTCTAAATATTAATTACTTAAAGCTGAAAATCATCTCCCAAATAAAACTTTTTTACTATTTTGTTATTTGCGAGTTCATCAGAAGATCCATAAGCCAATATTTTACCTTCACTTAAAACATATGATTTATCAGTTATTAAAAGAGTCTCTCTAACATTATGGTCAGTTATAAAAATCCCCATCCCATTTTTACTAAGTTTAATAATAAGTTTCTTTAAATCATTTACAGCCAGAGGGTCTATACCTGCGAAAGGTTCATCTAAAAGTAAGTATTTAGGTCCTGCCCTACCAACTGATAGAGCTCTTGCTATTTCGCACCTTCTTCTCTCCCCTCCAGATAGTTGATAACCATAATTATCAACAACTTTATTTAGATTAAACTCATTAACTATTTTTTCTCTATTATTTCTTACTATTGCTCTACTAAGAAGTGAATTTTGTAAGGCTAATTCAATATTTTCTTTAACTGTAAGGTCTCTAAAGACACTTGCTTCTTGAGTTAAATATCCTAAACCAAGCCTTGCTCTACTAGGTAAAGATAAGTTTGCTATCGACTTATTATCAATTAAAACATCTCCTTTATCGGGTTTTAAATTACCAACTGCAATATTAAAAGTAGAAGTTTTACCCGCACCATTCGGTCCCATTAAACCCACAATTTCACCTGGGCTTACATTCATTGAAACATCAGTTACTATAGATTTTCCTTCAATAGTTAGAGATACGTTTCTAATTTCAAAAGTCATTTTTATCTTTTAGCACTAAGTAAGGTTTATCATTTTCATTTAATTCCTCTCTATATTGGAGTTTTATTAATAATTCCTCAAGACATTTGCATAAAGTTTCAAGGTCTATTCCTAAATTGATATTAGTTCTATTTTTTATCCTTCCTAAACCTTCTCCCATTAATATAGTTGCTCCATTATAGTTTCCTTTACTTAAGTGGAATTGAGAAACAGAAACTTGAAGTATCCCTTGTACAATTTGTCTTTCATCGCCATCAAGAGTATTCCATATATCCTCAAAAGCATCATGAGCTTCATACCATTTTTGATTATTAAAAAGATTTAAAGCGTTTAAAAAATTATCCTCAAAACTTTCTATATCTACTACTTTCATAATATTCTATTTTTTCAGGACTTTCTTTTTATTCAATTTTCTCATTCTTATAGAATCAGGGGTAACTTCTAACATTTCATCAGGGCCTATATATTCTAGTGCTCTTTCAAGAGTAATATCTACAGGGGATTGTAAAGTATCTAATTCTTCTGCGCCCGCCGATCTCATGTTTGTCAATTGCTTAGTTTTGCAGATATTTAATTCTAGGTCCTGCGATCTATTATTCTCACCAATAATCATACCTTTATAAACTTTTACTCCAGGTTTTATAAAATAAACTCCTCTATCTTCAGCATTTTTTAAAGCATAGAAAGTAGCGATACCTTCTTCAAAAGAAATGAGCACTCCATTTCTTCTGGTCTCAAAATCTCCTGCTTTAGGTTTATATTCATAAAAAGAGTGACTCATAATACCCTCACCTCTAGTAATACGAACAAATTCACCACGAAATCCTATAAGTCCTCTTGATGGAACAAGAAATTCCAATTGAGTTCTTCCGTCTGAACTTGTCTGCATGTTTTTCATTTCGGCTTTTCTTGAACCAAGTTTTTCAATACAAGAACCAACTGCTACTTCTGGAACATCTAGAACCAATGTTTCTATAGGTTCACATTGAACATCATCAATTTCTCTAAAAATAACTTGTGGTTGTGAAATTTGGAATTCAAAACCTTCCCTCCTCATTGTTTCTATCAAAATTCCTAAATGAAGTTCTCCTCTCCCAGAGACAGAAAATTTATCAGGAGAATCGGTTTCTTCAACTCTTAGAGCTACATTTGTTAACAATTCCCTTTCCAATCTATTTTTTAATTGCCTACTTGTAACAAATTTCCCTTCCTTTCCTGCGAATGGAGAATCATTCACAACGAAGGTCATATTTAATGTAGGTTCATCAACTTTTATTAAAGGGAGTGGATGAGGAGAATCCGGACATGCAATTGTTTCTCCAATATTTACATCATCAAAACCAGACACGGCAACAATATCTCCAGCAAAAGCTTCATCAATATCAATTCTTTGTAAGCCCTCAAATCCTAAAAGCTTACTTACTTTACCTTTGATAGTTTTTCCACTTTCTTTTATTAAACTTGCTTGCTGACCATTTTTTATAGTTCCATTATGAATCTTTCCAATTACAATTCTTCCTAAAAAATCAGAATAATCCAAAGTTGTAATTTGGAGCTGTAATGGCTTGTTTATATCTCCTACAGGTGGAGGAACATGCCTAAGAATAGATTCAAAAAGAGGCATCATATTATCACTATTTGATTCCATTTCTTCTTTTGCGAACCCAGATAAGCCACTTCCAAATAAATAAGGGAAATCACATTGATCATCATCAGCACCCAACTCAAGAAATAAATCAAGAACTTTATCCACAGCAATTTCTGGGACAACTCTAGGTCTATCAATCTTATTTACAAAAACTATAGGCCTAAGACCTTTTTCCAATGCTTTTTTTAAAACAAATCTTGTTTGCGGCATTGGTCCCTCGTTAGCATCAACAATTAACAAGCAGCCATCTACCATGCCCAATACCCTCTCAACTTCTCCTCCAAAGTCAGCATGTCCTGGAGTATCAATAATGTTAATTCTTGTGTTTTTATAATTAACAGCTGTATTTTTTGAAAGTATTGTTATACCTCTTTCCCTCTCGAGATCATTAGAATCCATTACACAAGTTGGGACCACTTCATTATCTCTAAATATCCCAGATTGAGATAATAATGCATCTACAAGGGTCGTTTTCCCATGATCTACATGAGCTATGATTGCTACATTTCTTATTTCATTAATTGAGGTTGACATCTAAAAACTAACAAACCGTAAGGTGACTATATAAAGGCTAACTCAAAGAATGCTTATTCTGAAGTAATTACCTCTAAGACTTTTAAAATCATATATAAAATTTCTCAATATTTTATTAATTATTTGAATTTATCAATTTCCTATTTGATGCTTCAAAAACTTTAAGTGCTTCAATTGATCCTTCATATCTCCAATGCCAAGGCTCATAATCAACATTTTTATTATTTTTGTTGAAAGATAATTTAAAATGATACTTGGCAGCATTATTTTTTAACCATCTAAAGGCATCAGTATTTTCAAATTCAACTTCAAAGTCTGTTTTTGGTTTATTAAAATCACCAATATCTATAGCGAAACCAGTGCTATGTTCAGAATATCCAGGAGGGGCTGATACCCTTGCCCTTTCAGTAGCATCTTGATTTCTGATAGATTTTAAAGAATAAAAAATTTCTTCCTGCAAATTTATTGATCTATATCCACTTAAGAAAACTAAAAATATCCCATCATTTTTAGCATCTTGCCTCATTCTTAGTAAAGATTCTTTCATATCTATATGGACCGAAATATTAGGTTCAATAAAAACCAGTTTTTCTTTTGGAATTTCATCATAAGGTAGATGGCCCAATAAACTGTGATCATGAGTATTAGTATTTTGAATATTATTATTTTGTATAGAAATTAGTTTTGAATTCCTAGTCAATCTCAATCCTGTAATTGAAAAAAGTAATAATAAAAAAGGTAAGATAGTTATTATTAATTTATTGAATTTTGGATTAGATTCTTCTAAATATTTCCTTTCAGCAGTTGGGATATCAAATGCTTTATTTAATTCCTCTTTCCGTTCCAATATATAAGGGATAAATTTAAAAACATATTTAGATATTAACTATTAATTTACGAAATGCACTTTTATGAGCAAATTGATGTAGTTTTTTAATAGGATACATTTTTTTTTGACATGTTGAGAGTTGCTGTTATTGGTGGAGGTCCAAGTGGTTCATGTGCTGCTGAAATACTTGCTAAATCTGGAATACAAACTTGGCTCTTTGAGAGAAAATTAGATAATGCAAAACCTTGTGGAGGAGCCATACCTCTCTGCATGGTTGAGGAATTCGACTTACCAGAATCAATTATCGATAGAAAAGTAAGACATATGAAAATGATATCTCCTTCTAATAGAGAAGTTGACATTAGTTTGGATAACGTTTATGGCAAAAGTGATAATGAATTTATTGGAATGTGCAGAAGAGAAGTAATGGATGCATTCATGAGAAACAGAGCATCTGAACTTGGAGCAACATTAATTAACGGATTAGTTACTTCAATTGACACAGGAAATGATAACCAAGGTCCATACAAACTTACATATTCGGATTATTCTTCTGGAGATAAAAAAGGCGAACTAAAAGAACTTACAGTAGATCTTTTAATTGGTGCAGATGGGGCTAATAGTAGAGTTGCTAAAGCTATGGATGCAGGTGATTACAAAGTAGCTATTGCATTTCAAGAAAGAATTAAATTGCCCAAAGAAGAAATGAGTTACTACGAAGATCTTGCCGAAATGTATGTCGGCACTGATGTCTCTCCAGACTTTTATGGTTGGGTATTCCCTAAATACGATCATGTCGCAGTAGGGACAGGTACAATGCAAAAAAATCAATTATTAATCAAAGGTCTTCAAGAAGGTGTAAGAAATAGGGCTAAAAAAAGGCTTGTAAATGGTGAGGTTATCAAAGTAGAAGCTCATCCAATACCTGAGCACCCAAGACCTCGAAGAGTTGTTGGGAGAATGGCATTAGTAGGAGATGCTGCTGGTTATGTTACTAAAAGCTCTGGGGAAGGAATATATTTTGCTGCAAAAAGTGGAAGAATGTGTGCAGAAGAAATTGTTGTAGCTTCAAAAAATGGAGAAATTATCCCTTCAGAAAATGATTTAAAGAATTACTTAAAGAAATGGGATAAAAAATATGGAGCGACATATAAGGTCCTAGAAATTCTTCAAAATATTTTTTACAGGAATGATTCAGCTAGAGAGGCTTTCGTAGAAATGTGTGATGATATGGACGTTCAGAGGCTAACTTTTGATAGTTATTTATATAAAAAAGTTGTTGCTATGAAACCAATACAGCAAATTAAACTTACAATGCTTACTCTTGGATCAATTTTAAGAGGTAAAGCATTGGCACCATTAAAGTATAAGCCAGTAGATAGTGCTGTTAGAGAAGACAAAGAAGTTGAAAAAATGCTTAAAAAATATGCAATTAAAGGTGGAATTAAAGTTAAGAGTTAAAGAAGTCTAAAATCAGCTATTTTTAAAGAGTAATTTCTGATCAAGCATAATAAATTTAGTCGATTATTTCTAATTTCAGGATTTTCCGCCATCACTAATACACCCATTTCATTATCAAATAGTTCATTAAGATTTTTAGTATTGATTTCAAATAGACTAAATAGTTTAAAATAATCAAAACTTGGTAATGAGATAAGTTTTTCTAATTCTTTTACGAATTCAAATACTTTAGTTTCGCATTCTCTTTCAAAAAGGTTTGGATTTACGTAATCTATGGATGAAAAAATTGTTGTTTTAATATCTCCTTTTTCAGCAAGTTTACTAACTCTCGAGATGACTTTTTGAATTTCAGGAAAATTTCCTTTTCGTCTAAGTTGGTTAATAGTATTTATTCTATTTTTTAAATCCAAAATATTAATTATTCTTTTGTCAGTAGAGGAATTGAGAAAACAGGTTGCTTTAATTAAATCTTTATCGATTGATAATTCTTCAAGATGATTAATAATTCTTTGATTAGAAAATTCAATTAAATCATTTAAAACTTTTTCTTTCACAAATTTTAAATTTGGTAGTGAAACTTTCCAATATTCGAGAAGTTCCTCAAAAATATTTTCAATAGCTAAATCTAGCTCAAATTGCCAAATAATTAGAATAACCCCATTCAAATTTCTTCTTAATGCATAAGGGTCAGATGAACCACTTGGTCTTTTGCCAGAAATAAATATGCTTATTAAAGTTTCTATTTTGTCAGAAATAGAAACAATAGCTCCATATTTAGTAGAAGGTAAATCATCTTTATAAAAACATGGCAAATAATGTTCAGATACAGCTATACATATCTCCTTACTAAAACCTTCATTTAGTAAATATTTTCCTCCCATTATCCCTTGTAATTCAGGAAATTCATAAACAATTTCACTACACAAATCGTTTTTGCAGTACTTTGCAGCTTCTTTTATTTTTTTATTATCTAAAGATTTATCATTCAAAAACTTAATTATCTTTTCTGCTATGACCTCAATTCTTTCTACCCTCTCAAAAACATTACCCATGCCTTTTAAATATGAAACCAATTTAAGTTTTTCATTTCTTTCTCTAGAAGAAACCTTTTTGTCACTTTCTACAAAAAACTTTGCGTCAGAGAATCTTGCCTTTAATACCTTTTCGTTACCACTTGAGATAATATCATCAGATTCTTTTAAACCATTTGATATGAAGAAGAAATTTGTACTTATAATTTTTTCAGAACTCAATTCTAATTTAGAAAATACTATATTTTTCTTTAGAAGAGGAATATATCTTTGGTGACTTTTCATTACTGTTGAAAGAACTTCAACAGGTAAACTAAGAAATAGCTTATCAAAATTACCTTTGATCAAATTAGGTAATTCAACTAAATCAGTTAGTTCGTTAAGTAAATCCTCAGAGATATCAGGTTTCAAATTAACTGATTGAGATTCCTGACTTATAAGTTCTAAAATTTCTTCTTTTCTTTCCTCTCTTTTAACTAAAACTCCATTTTTAGCCATTAATTCAAAATAGTTATCTGGACTATTAAGTTCAATAACTTTATTAAATAGTCGGTGACTTTTTGATTTATTACCTATTGCGATCTTCGGATCACATTCATCGAATACAAAATCAAGAATTTCCTCATTATAAAGAGAGACAACCCATCTGATAGGTCTTGAAAATTTTAAGCTACCATACCCCCATTTCATGAATCTTTGACCTTGCAAATTTTTTATTAACTTAGGAATTATTGAAGATAAAGAGGACCTTGTAGATTCTCCTTTCTGAATTTTTTTTCCAAATACAAAATTATCCTTTTCTGTTTCTTTTATTTCAAGATCATCAATATTTATGCCTAAACTATTTGCGAAACCTATAGCGGCATTTGTAGGTACTCCATTTAAAAATGCAGAGCTTGCTTTAGGACCTTTTCTTATTACGGTCTTGTCATCAGAATAGTCAACTAAGCCTTCAATAAATAGTACTATTCTTCTTGGTGTGGATGTGCAAAAAACACTTTTATATTTGATAAGTTTTTTATCAAGTTCAAATTCAATTAAAGATTTAATTTGTTTTATTACAGAATGAGAAAATTTTGCTGGCAACTCTTCTGTACCTATCTCAAGTAAATATTTTGACAAAAAAAAATTATGGCTACTATAACTATAATTTACTACCGGTTAAATAAGGTTTCCGCTAATGTATAAAAAGAGATATGTTTTGGTCCCTTGATCAAGGTTGAAAAAGTAAAAAAGAAAAAAGAGATCTCAAAACAAGATACTGTTTGTTTAGCAAATGGCCTAGAAGTATCTAAATTTGAGAATTTTAAAAAAGGTAGTGAATTTCTAAAGGAACCCCTAGCAAGTGAATTAAAAAATGAAAGTGACCATTTTACTAATGATGCTGTTCAGTTATTAAAATTTCATGGTAGTTATCAACAAGATAATAGGGAGAATAGAAAACCTGGCAAAAGTAAAGATTGGCAAATGATGCTAAGGCTAAGAAGTCCTGGGGGAGAAATACCAGGAAAATTATTTCTATCTTTAGATGAATTATCTGACAAACTTGGTAACGGTACGCTTAGAGCAACGACTAGACAAGCCTTCCAAATGCATGGAATCAGAAAAGACAATTTGAAGGAAGTAATTCAATCTATTGTAAGTTCAATGGGCTCCACTTTAGCTGCGTGTGGAGACATAAATAGAAATGTTATGGCTCCAGCCGCACCTTTTGAAACATCTGAATACATAACCGCAAGAGCTTTAGCATTAAAAGTTGCTGATCTTTTAACCCCGGTAGCAGGACAAGGAACTTTTTTAGAGCTTTGGGCTGACGGAGATTTAGAATATACAATCAAACCAGATAAAGAAATTGAAGAGAATAGAAGTTTACAGTTTAAAGAGCATGTTTTTAGCGGAACCAAGGAGGAACCCCTATATGGCAAGACTTACCTACCAAGAAAATTTAAATGTGCTGTTACCGTTCCAGGTGATAATTCTGTTGATCTTCTTACCAATGATATTGGAATAGTTGCATTCACTTCAAAAGAGGGAAGTTTAGAAGGTTGTAATTTTTATGTAGGTGGAGGTATGGGTAGAACTCACAATAATGAAGAGACATTTGCAAGAATTGCAGATCCACTTGGTTATGTACCAAAGAAAGACACATATGAATTAATTCAAAGTATCGTTGCTGTACAAAGAGATTATGGTGACAGAAAAAATAGAAAGAATTCAAGAATGAAATACCTTCTTCATAGGAAAGGTATTAATTGGTTTAAAAAAATACTTATAGATAAGTACTTTAAAAAAGAAATTATGCCTTTAAGAAAAGAACCCGAGAACAAATTAATTGATTATCTAGGTTGGCATAAACAAAATAAAGATTTTTCATTCGTTGGATTGCCGTTATTATCAGGAAGGCTTTCTGGAAAGAAGAAATCATTAATAAGAGATATTGTCAAAGAAAATGATCTTAATATAAGACTTACTCCTAATCAGGATATATTGCTTTGCAATATACCCAATAAAAAAAAGAGTAAAATTAAAAAGGATTTAATAGAGATTGGATATAACAATCTGAATAATATTAATGAAATCCAAAGACACGCCTTAGCATGTCCAGCCCTCCCTCTTTGTGGATTAGCCATGACCGAAGCTGAGAGAATTTTACCTCAAGTACTCACTAGAATAGAAAATTTACTAAATGAAATGAATATAGAAAAGACAATATTATTTCGAATGACAGGATGTCCAAACGGATGTACAAGACCTTACATGGCAGAATTAGCTCTTGTTGGAAGTGGCCAAAATAAATATCAGCTATGGTTAGGAGGCAGTAAAAATCTTCAAAGGTTAGCCAAACCATACATGCAAAAAATGGAGCTTGACGATTTAGAAAAAACAATTAGACCTTTATTAGAATGTTGGAAGAAAAGTAGTTTAGAGATAAACTTTGGGGATTTTATAAATAATCAAAATGATTCTTTAATTATAAATTTACTAAAATAACTTGTTTAAGTTTTAAATTTTTCCATATAAAGCACTAGCTTTTTTATTCTTCCAAGCCCATAATTGATCTCCATAACTAAAATGCCACCATTCATTTGGATGCTGAACAAATTCAAATTCAAGCATAATTTCTTTTAATAAATTTCTTCTATCATTAAAAATAATTGCCTCTTCCTCTTCAACATTATTATAAAAATCTGGTTTTGATTTCTCATCCATCTGATCAATATTACTTCCCATATCAAAAATATTTCCGTACTTATCAGCCAAAGTTATATCCAATGCTCCTCCAGTTGAATGAGGAGGAGGGTATCTTTCATCAAATGATGGGTATGCCCAAAATTCCTCAACTTTTTTTTGTATTAAAGGATATCGTTCCATATCTTTTACAGAAGCATCAATATCTAACCTTTCACACTCCAAAATAAATGATCTATTGAACATAAATTCTTGGACTTCTATAGGTCGCCAACTGTCATAAATCAAAAGATGAAAACTATTATTTCTTGATTTTAAATAGTCATTTGCTTTTATTAATTTTTTAACAACTTCTTCTCTTAAGTTCCAAATCCCTTTTTTTTTATTATAAGGAGCTCCTAAATCATAGTAAGGATGAGGACTAATAAATTTAAAACAACTAGGAATAGCTATTAATTTATCTTTATTCTCTTCAATTGGGATTTTATTCCAAATTTTCAATAAATCTTTTCTATTCATCTTATATTTGCATATATTTTAAAATTGACAATTATTAAAGTATTAATTTAGGAAATCATGTATAAATTTGTTGTCAGAATTATCTATTAGCAAATCTTTCAATAAAATATTTTTTTTTAAATCTGGATCACCATTTATTATCTTCTGGGCCTCTTCTCGAGCCATCTCAATCAAAACTTTATTATTTGGTAAGTTATCCAATACAAAATCAGGTAATCCTGACTGCTTATATCCTAATATCTGTCCTGGTCCTCTCAATTCCAAATCTTTTTCCGCGATAAAAAAACCATCATTAGATTTTTCCAAAACACTTAGTCTTTTATTTTCTAAACCATTATTTTCAGAGGTTACTAAGTAACAAAATGATTGATGGGTTCCTCTACCAACTCTCCCTCTTAATTGATGCAACTGAGACAATCCGAATCTTTCCGAGTTATAAATAAACATAATGGAGGCATTAGGTACATCAATTCCAACTTCAATAACTGTTGTTGAGACTAAAATATTAATTTCATTTTTTAAAAAAGAATTAATTACATTATTCTTCTCTTCAGAGTTTAATTTTCCATGTAATAGTCCAACATTATTTTTTAAAAAGATATCCTCTGATAAATATTTAAAAATGTTTTTTGCCGAACTTAAATTCATTTTTTCAGAATCTTCTATTAATGGCAAAATTACATAAGCTTGCTTCCCCTTATCTATTTCATTCCGAACATTTTTAAATAATTCCACTAAATCATCTTCTGAAACTATTTTTGTTGTTATTGGCACTCTTCCTGGGGGAAGTTCTGTAATCTGACTAATATCTAAATCTCCATACATCGATAAAGCAAGAGTCCTAGGTATTGGAGTAGCAGTCATTGATAACAAATTAGTATTATCGCCTTTATTTAGTAATCGATTTCTTTGAGTTACTCCAAACCGATGTTGTTCATCTATTACCACCATCCCTAATGAATTAAAAATGACCTGATCTTCAAATAATGCATGAGTACCAACCAGAATATCTACCATTCCATTTTTTAAATTAATAAGTATTTCTTTTCTCTTTTTTTGTGAGGTATTACCGGTAAGAATTTCAACAGAAACTAAAAGTGGGTTTAAAAATTTTATTAAATTATTATAGTGCTGCCTAGCGAGTACTTCAGTAGGAACCATTAATGCACCTTGTTGATCGTTTTCAAGGACAATCAAAAGAGAAACGATTGCAATAATAGTTTTACCACTACCAACATCTCCCTGGAGTAATCTAGACATTGGTGTTGAATCTGATAAATCAAATTTAATTTCTTCAATTACCTTTTTCTGAGACTTTGTTAATTGAAAAGGAATTTTATTTAGAAAATCTTGAAGCAAAAATCTTTTTTGAATAGAATTAATAGTAGTAAAATTTTTTTTACTTTTCCTTTTTCTCAATAAAAACTTTATTTGTAATAGGAATAATTCATCAAATAACAATCTCTTTTTTGATTCAACTAAAGCATCATGATTTTGAGGTAAATGAATATTTATTAATGATTCACTTTTTGATAATAAAGATAATGAATTAAGTTGTTTTTGATTAAGTAAATCTGGATAATCTTTTGAATATATAATTACTTTTTTAATTAACTTT
>CACGEL010000022.1 GCA_902572065.1 uncultured Prochlorococcus sp. | reverse complement strand
GATAGATACTGGTTACTTACCAGCTGAGACTTACCAATACGCAGAGAGACTTATTAATGATTTATCTTTAGAGATTGAGGTCTTACAAAGTGAGCTATCTCCAGCAAGAATGGAATCCCTATATGGAAAACTTTGGGAAACTAACAAATCTAGTGATCTAGATAAATACCATGAAATAAGAAAAATAAAACCTTTAGAAAATGGTTTCAATAAACATCGTATATATTGTTGGGCTAGTGGTGTGAGAGCGGAACAAACTGATAATAGAAATAAAATGAAATTTATTGATGTAATTAGGGAAAGACTTTCTTTAAGGCCTTTACTGAATTGGAAAAACAAAGATATTTTTTATTACATGCAAGAAAATAAATTACCTTCTCACCCTCTTTTCTCAGAAGGGTATACTACTGTAGGAGATTGGCATTCTAGTTCGCCTGAGAGTAAAGATAATGAAGGCAGGTCAACAAGATTTGGTGGGATAAAACAAGAATGTGGTATTCATACTGAAAATTAAAAGTTTATTGAATTACTATGGTCGAAAATATTAATTTTCTATTAGTTGGAAATAGTAGGCTTCATTGGGCAGAGAATTTGGGGAATAAGTATAAGTTCTTTCATACAAAAAGAAATAATCAAGTTCCGCAAAATATCAATTCAAATAATTTAATTTGGGCATCAGTAGGGGAATTACCAGATTTGTCCCTAAAACAGGAGAATGAAATCAGAACTATAGATATTAAATTAAAAAACCTTCCTGATTATTTTGGGGTTGATAGAGCTTTTGGTTGCTTAGAAGCTTTAAACATAATAGATAACCCAATGCAAAAAAATTTATTAATAGCAGATTGCGGCACAACCATATCACTTACTAAGTTAACTGCAAAAGGATCTATTATTGGTGGACAAATTGCACCAGGTTTTCTAACACAGTTAGCATCTATGGAGCAAAATACTAAAAATCTCAAAGCCCCTAAAATAAAAAATATCCCTATTCAAGATTTTTTAATTAATACAAAAGATTCAATGTTAAAAGGAGTTTTTAACTCTCTTAAAGGTTTAATTTATTTATCTTTTAACCCCATAAAAGATATTTTGATAATGTGCGGAGGAGATTCCCAATTAATTGGTAGTCACTTAAAACAAAATAACAAAGAAATTATTATTGCACCGAATTTAGTAATGCAGGGAATGATTTCACATTTTAATAGTTCAAATTAAGTTAATTTAACTCTAAGTCTGCAATAATATGGTCCGCCATAATAGCTGCTTTGACCTTTAGATAAATTTTTTCAACATTCCCATCAGTATCAATTAAAAAAGTGTTTCTCATCATTCCCATGTATTCTTTTCCCATAAATTTTTTAAGACCATAGCTGTCATAAGCAGAAGAAACTTTATAAGGTTCATCATCAGTCAAGAGAACAAAAGGCAATTCAAATTTTTCAATAAACTTCCTATGTGATGCAGCATTATCTTTACTAATTCCAATAACTACAAAATTATTTTTCTTAAGGAGATCCCAATTTTCTTTAAAATTACAAGCCTCTTTAGTACAACCTGGAGTGTTATCTTTTGGATAAAAATATAGTATTATTCTTTTACCTTTAAAGTCTTTTAAAGATACTTCTTTTTCAAAAGAGTCTTTTAAATTAAATTCTGGTGCTTTATCACCAACCTTAAGAGCCATTGACATTATTAGATAACAATGAATATAAAATACCAAAAATATGGTTTTATGAGATCAAAGGTGTACAAGATGTAGCAACACTGAAAGAGCTTGAAATTGCAAGAAAGCTTTCCAAGCGACGAGCAAATATTTTTTTAGAAAGCAGAGCTTTCATAAGAAATTCTTTAGGAACACTTTTTAATTTAAATCCATTAGAAATACCCATAATTGCGAACCCAGGAGAACCACCTGAATTACCTAAAGGCATGGGGTATGTAAGTTTTAGCCATTGCAGAGATGCGATTATATTAGTTTGGTATGAAAAAAAAATTGGAATTGACATTGAGAGAGAAGATAGAGATTTTAATTATGAAAAATTATCAAAAAAATATTTTTTCGGATCAAATAAATTAAACAATACGAGTTCATTAACTAAAAAATCCGTATTAAATCAATGGTGTGCAATTGAGGCTGCTATTAAATGGGATCATGGCAAATTAGCTAAAGATTTAAAAGAATGGCAATATTCTGAACGCGAAAAAATAATATTTCATAAAAAAAATAAAGTGTATTTAAACCTTACCCAAATTAATTTTTATAAATGGACTATCTCTTTGGCTTATCAAGAAAAGTCTCAATTTAAAACTAATATTCTTTGCAGTTCAAAAATAGTTTAACTTTTTTCATTTTTTACGTAAATCTTCATATCTATTTTTTTCCCATCCAGAATCTTTGGGTTTCCAAAACGAAAATTCTTTTAAATGAGTTGGTAGATATTCTTGTTGCAACAGTTTCTCTGGATAATTATGCGGATTTAAATAACTGCTAGAATTATTCTTCAAATGATTAGGAACTGATGAAATATTAGTAGACTTTATTGCTTCTACTGCTTTAAAAATTGCTTTAGTACTATTACTTTTTGGAGAAATTGCAAGATATAAAGAGGCCTGAGAAAGAAAATATAATCCTTCAGGGAAGCCAACTCGATCAAAAGCATCACAACAAGATTGAACGACAACTATCGCTTTAGGATCTGCAAGGCCTATATCCTCACAAGCAGAAATCAATAGTCTCCTAAAAATGAAATTTGGGTCTTCCCCAGCTTCAACCATATTCGCAAGCCAATATAAAGTGGCATCTGGATCTGAACCTCTAATAGATTTAATAAATGCACTAATAACATCAAAATGGCTTTGTCCATTTTTGTCATATACAATATTTTTCTTCTGGATCGAATCTTCTGCTATAGGCAGATCAATAATAATTAATTTATCTTTATTTTCCTTTGTAATGCCTATACCTAACTCTAAAGCGTTTATGAGATTCCTCGCATCGCCTCCAGAAAATTGTATTAAATGATTAATTGCATCATCTGTTATTTCGATAGTTTTAGAATCTTTCAGACCAGAATAATAATTTATTACTTTTTCAATTATTTTTTTCAAATCATTTTCATTTAAAGGAAGTAATTTAAAAATACGAGCTCTACTTATTAAAGCTTTATTTACAGCAAAAAAAGGATTTTCTGTTGTAGCGCCAATAAAAGTAATGGTGCCATTTTCTATTGAAGGCAACAAAGCATCTTGTTGGATTGCAGTAAATCGATGTACCTCATCAATAAATAAAATTGTTTTCCTTTTTGTACTAAGTAATCTTTCCTTAGCTTTAGCAATTTCGTTTCTTAACTCCTTAATACTAGACAAAACCGCATTTAACTTTATTAGTGTGGAACGAGTATTAGAAGCTATAATTTCAATTAAAGTTGTTTTTCCTACACCAGGTGGTCCAGAAAAAATAATATTACCTAACTTGTCAGTTAAGATTGCATTTCTCAATAAAGAATTTTTACCTAAAATGGATTCTTGTCCAAAAAAATCATCAAAATTCTTTGGTCTTAATTTATCCGCCAAAGGCGCGTTAATTTCTATTTGAAAATTATTGCTAAATAAATTATCTGGCTCCATATTTTTTAATATTAAGAATAAATTATTTCAAAATTTATGTAATAACAGTAGGTTTTTCCATGTTAGTGAGTTTTGTAATATTTAATAAATGATCTAAATCATCAATTAAAGCTTTTAGCGCAACCTGAGGATTTAAATCTAAATTTTGTTGTGAACTTGCAAATTTTTCGAAATATAATCTTAAAGTTGAACCTTTAGTACCTGTACCTGACAAACGTAGGATTACCCTTGAGTTATCCTCCAGTATAATTCTTAATCCTTGATTTTTACTAATTGAATTATCAACTGGATCTAAATATGAAAAGTTATCTGCCTCTTTTACCAAACTTCCAGCAAATTTATTTCCTTTTAAACTTGGAAGGAAAGAAGATAAATTATTAAATATTTGATTAGCAATAGGAGATGGTATAGCCTCATAATCATGCCTTGAATAATAATTTCTTCCATATTTTTTCCAGTGCCTTTGCATTAATTGACTTACTGAACAATTTTTGACAGCCAAAATTTGAAGCCAATATAAAACCGCCCATAAGCCATCTTTTTCTCTGACATGATTACTTCCAGTTCCAAAGCTTTCCTCTCCACAAATTGAAATTAAATTAGAATCTAAAAGATTTCCAAAAAATTTCCATCCTGTTGGTGTTTCAAAACAAGGAACATTTAAAGCACTAGCTACAAAATCTACAGCTGAACTTGTAGGCATAGATCGTGCCACACCTGCAATGCCATCTTTATATCCAGGGACACAATCTGTATTAGCAGTAATAACTGCAAGGCTATCACTAGGATTCACAAAACATCCTTGACCTAAAATCATATTTCTATCACCATCCCCATCACATGCAGCCCCAAAACTATAAGATTTTTTAATTAATAATAAATCTGCCAACTTTGAAGCATAAGTAAGATTTGGATCAGGATGTAAACCCCCAAAATCGTCTAATGGCACTCCATTCATTACACAATCATCTGCAAGACCCATTTTTTCTACAAAAATATTTTTTGCATATGGACCAGTAACTGCATTCATTGCATCAAAGATTAAAGAAAAATCTTTTTTCAGAAAATCACTAATTTGATCTAAATCAAAAATATTCTCCATTAAATCTGAATAATCTTTTAATCCATCAATTATTTCTACTGAGGTTTGACCAAACGAGAATACGCCTAACTCATCTAAGGCTGGTGTTTTAATTTTGCTAATTTTATAACTTTTAAGTGATTGAGAAAATTGAAATATTTGATTTGTAATCAACTCAGGAGCAGGTCCTCCGTTAGCAATGTTTAATTTTACTCCAAAATCCCCTTCAATACCTCCAGGATTATGACTTGCGGAAAGAATAATTCCTCCAATAGCATCTTCTTTCCTAATCAAATGAGAAGTTGCAGGTGTTGATAATAAACCATTTTTTGGGATGATAACTTTTCCAACTCGATGAGCTACGCATATTTGAATAATCTTTTTAATTGCTGCAATGTTTCCATATCTACCATCACCTCCAACGACCAAAGTTGATCCTTGCAAATCATTTAATGATTTAAAAATTGCCTCTATAAATATTTCTAAGTAATGTTCTTCTTGAAATCTTAAAGTACTTTTTCTTAACCCTGAAGTACCTGGTTTCTGATCTTGAAAAGGATTCTTAATATTAATTATATTTACTTCGGTCATGATTTTTATAATACTTAAAAAAATCTAACTAAATTAATGAGGCATTTCGGATGTTCTTAACATAGCGATAAACCATACAGAAGAAATAAATAGTGCACTTAAAATTCCATAATTAATTCCAAATTTAGAAATTGTAATAGGAACTATAAGAGGAAAAGCTAAAGCGCCAAATAAAGGTGTAAAAGCAACAATTTTTTTAAGCATTAAATTTCCTTATTTAAAACCATTCTGTCTCACCATTATATTTCTGATTTGTATCGTCAAGAGGAGTAACTCTATCAAATTTCATTGTGATGCTTTTTTCTTGATCACCTGAAGCATCAACAGCTTTAATTTCGTATTTTTGAGATCCATCCCTAAAAGGGACTTGAAGTCTAAAGGTACCATCAGCAGCCAAAGGAACTTCTTCTTCACCAATAGTTAATTTTGCAGATGGATCTGTAGCTCCATAAACAATTAATTCCGCATCAGCGACTAACCAGAAAGACCTATTTTTAACTATTCCAGCACCAGATTCATTTAAGCCTGAAGCCCATTGACCTGCACCAGAATCAGTAAGATTAGATTGTAAATTTGCTGTATTAATATCTTCCATAAACTCCTCAGATCCTACTTTTCTTCTTTTAGGGAAACTTGTTGCTGCCTTGTACAAACGCTCATGCAAACCATTAACTTCTTGTCCTTGAGGACTTTGAATTGTTGAATTAGGCTCTAATTGTGGTGCATCTAAATTAAAAGGAACAAATTTATCTAAAATTTGTTCCGAAGGTTGAGAACCAGGAACATGACTTACAGAGGAAAAAGCTAATGACATCCATTTAAAGCCATATTTATAACCTAATTCAACCTTATATTCTCTATTTGCGAGAGGAATTGGTAAATACCATTCAGTACTATAGCTATCTACATTAATTTCTCTTAAAGTTCCCTGATTTAATTGCCCTTCTCCAACACCCGTAGCGTCAAACAAACGCAAACATAATTTACTAGCACCTAAAGACTTAGCCTTTTCCCGATCACTTTCGGA
Organism: uncultured Prochlorococcus sp.; assembly: GCA_902572065.1. The sequence goes on along the minus strand of CACGEL010000022.1, from coordinate 5,706 downwards.
AATTTGCCAAAATACATATGCCCATTCAGGATCTCTGGGCAAAAATACTACTTTAGTATTAATTACTTCTTTTGATGGTTGAGTAATAGGATCAGAAATTTTTTCAGGAGACTTATAAACTAAGGTCTTGGTATATTTGTCTGTGGAATTCTTTTGATATTTAATTATGAGGTCAATCAGTACAGCTTTTGTTTTTCTACTGTATAAGGGGACAGAAAGTTTACTTGCTTCTTGACGCAGTTGTCTGAGAGTTAGACTAAGTAAATATTCTTTATTCTTGATCCCATCAACCACTTTTTTAAATCTCCAATATTTGCCTGGGATCAGTATGTTCTTTTTTTTTCAAGATTGCGGGACATTAAAAGCAGTCGTCAGGATCTTCTGACTACTTTGAATTTTTGAAAATTGACAATTTTCTTAGAACTTGTTGGTACAATTACATTTTTAGCAAATTTAGAAATCTACGAGTTATCAATTAATTTTCTATTTTTTTAAATTTTATTACCTTGAATTGTTAAGAACTCAACAAAAATATATTTTTTCTTCGGGATCGCTTCATATTAATTTGCCCGATCTTGTTCGACTAAAATAATTAAATCATCAAGATCCAAGTCTTTAAATTTTTTTTTAATATTTTTAGAGAAAGAATTTAATTTGTTGGCAGCAGAAGACATTTGTTGGTAAAAAAGTTGATCAAATTCTTCATCATTAAATTTTTGAGATTGTTTAAAGCACCATTCTCTAAGGCACTCATTTTCTTCAAAAAAAGATACTTCATCTTTTGATATCTCTTTAAAAATTTCAAGGCAATGTGCCAGTAGCCTTATATGATGCTTTTGAATTATGGGTAAATTCAGTTGCTCTATATTTTTAACCATCGCATCGCTTAAAGGATTTGAAAAAGAATTAGTTTGATTAGACATTAATTTTTTAATTTAATTAAAGATAAAAACTCAATTTTGGGCACATATTTAGTTAAAGTATAGAAAACTAATTGTAATAGCCTAAATTCATAGAAATTATGATAAGTGAAAATTTAGTTAAAGATGTTGTATCTGAACCATACAAGTATGGTTTCGTTACCGATATTGAGACTGAAAAAATTACCAAAGGACTAAGTGAAGATACGATTCGATTAATTTCAGCAAAAAAAGAGGAGCCTGAATATCTTCTTAATTTTAGACTCAATGCCTTTAGGAAATGGCAAAAAATGCAAGAGCCTAACTGGGCAGAGTTAGGTTATAAGAAAATTGATTATCAAGATATAATTTATTATTCTGCACCAAAACAAAAAGAAAAAATTTCTAGTTTGGATGAAGTTGACCCAAAACTCTTGGAAACTTTTGACAAATTAGGCATTCCCCTTACTGAACAAAAAAAACTTACAAACGTTGCTGTAGATGCAGTATTTGACAGTGTTTCTATCGCAACAACTTTCAGAAAAGAACTAGCTGAGCATGGAGTAATATTTTGTTCTATAAGTGAAGCAGTCAAAGATCACTCAGATTTGATAGAACGGTATTTAGGCTCTGTAGTACCGACTAATGATAATTATTTTGCTGCATTAAACTCTGCTGTTTTTAGTGATGGTTCATTCGTTTATATACCAAAAGGGGTTAAATGCCCTATGGATCTCTCATCTTATTTCAGGATCAATAGTGGTGACTCTGGTCAGTTCGAAAGAACTCTAATTATCGCAGAAGAATCTAGCTCCGTTAGCTACCTGGAGGGATGTACCGCTCCAATGTTCGATACTAATACTTTGCACGCAGCCGTTGTTGAACTTATCGCTTTAGACGATGCCACGATTAAATATTCAACAGTACAAAATTGGTATGCTGGCAATGAAGAGGGAGTTGGTGGAATTTTTAATTTTGTCACCAAAAGAGGGAAATGTTTAGGTAAGAGAAGTAAGATAAGCTGGTCTCAAGTTGAAACAGGCTCTGCCATAACATGGAAATATCCTAGCTGCCTTCTTTTGGGAGAAGAATCGGTAGGGGAATTCTATTCTGTAGCACTTACCAATAACCTACAACAAGCCGATACAGGTACAAAAATGATTCACATTGGTCCTAAAACTAAATCAACAATTGTAAGTAAAGGAATTAGTGCTGGGAATTCAGTAAATAGTTATAGAGGTCTTGTGAAAATGGGTTCAAAAGCTGTTGGATCAAGAAATTACAGTCAATGTGATTCAATGCTAATAGGTGATCAAGCTGCTGCGAATACATTTCCTTATATACATTCTCAACAACCAAATTCAGAAATTGAGCATGAAGCAAGTACATGTAGAATTTCTGAAGACCAACTTTTTTATTTACAAAGCAGAGGTATTGCATTTGAAGAAGCAGTATCAATGATGGTAAGTGGCTTTTGCAGAGATGTATTCAATCAACTGCCAATGGAATTTGCAGCTGAAGCAGATAAGCTCCTTGCACTCAAATTAGAAGGTTCAGTAGGTTAGTTTATTTATAAATTGTGATGCAAAGCAAAACGAAAGAGTTGGATCCAATATTAGAAGTAAATAACCTTTTTGCATCTACTGAAGATCTTCCAATTTTAAAAGGGGTAACCATATCAGTTAATCCTGGTGAGATTCATGCAATTATGGGAAGGAATGGCTGTGGCAAAAGTACACTCTCAAAGATTATTGCGGGTCATCCTTCTTACAAAGTCACTAAAGGCGAAATAAAATTCAAGGGAGAAGATATTCAATCTTTAGAGCCAGAAGAAAGAGCTCAATCAGGAATTTTCCTAGGTTTTCAATATCCAATTGAAATTCCGGGTGTTAGTAACCTTGAATTCCTTAGAGTTGCAACAAATGCAAGAAGAAAATTCCTTAAAAAAGAAGAACTCGATACTTTTGACTTTGAAGACTTAGTAAAAGAAAAACTAGACTTAGTAAAAATGGATTCTGCATTTTTATCAAGAAGTATTAATCAAGGTTTTTCAGGTGGAGAAAAGAAAAGGAATGAAATATTACAAATGGCATTATTAGAACCGAAAATTGCAATTCTAGATGAGACCGACTCAGGATTAGATATTGATGCCTTGAGAATAGTTGCTTCTGGTATTAAAAAGATATCTAATGAGAAAACAGGAATTATATTAATTACTCACTATCAAAGATTATTGGATGAAATAAAACCTGATTATGTTCATGTAATGTCTGATGGTCAAATTATAAAAACTGGAGAAAGTGATCTTGCACTTGAACTTGAGAAACATGGTTATGAATGGACCGATAATTTCTCAAGAGAATAATAAATAAATGAACATCATTGAAGAAATGCAGAAAAATGAACTATTAAGTAATCCATCAGAGATACAAAAAATTTGTCTTGAAAAATTAAAAATAAATCCTTTACCAAATGTCAAAAGTGAACTATGGAGACTTTCTAATAAATCTAAATTTTCAAATTTCTTAGATTTTTCACATAAAAAAAAAGAATCTAAAGTTAGTTTCCCATATAAAGATGCGTCTCAAAATATAATAAGATTAATAATAGGCGAGAATAATTCAATTAATTTTGAAGAAGAAAATTATTCTATAAGACAATTAAAAGACTCAGAAATAGTTAACTACATTAAAAAAAATATCTCTGTTGTTGATCCAACTGATCATTGGAGTGATCTACTTAATCATTGTTTAAGTTCTAAAAAAAATATCTTGGGTTTAAATATTTCTGGAAATAAAATTCCCCCTATAGAAATATTAAGTGCTTCCACCTCTAACTCTTTTAATGCAAAAACATTGATCTTATTTTTTGAAAAGCATTGCAAGGTTGATTTATTACAAATTAATCTTGGGAACGAAAACTCTGCACTATCTCAATCAACCTATTTATGTTTAGAAGAAAATACTTCGGTCAATCATGGAGTAGTTTCTTATGGAAAAAACAAATCTCACTTATTAAATTCTTTAAATGTAATACAAAAAGCAAAAAGTCAATACACTCTAGGATCCTTACATTTCAAATTTAATTATGCAAGATTTGAAATCCGTATTAACCAATTTGAGGGAGATGCAAAAACAACTATAAAAGGTATTCAAATAACTAAAAATGAAGACCAAATTGCTACTTATACAAAAATGCAATTTAACGGACCTCATGGAATTTTAGATCAGATTAATAAATCCTTAGCAGACGATAAATCTCATGCTATTTTCGAGGGTACAATAATTGTTCCGAAAATTGCTCAACAAACTGATGCATCACAATTAAGCAGGAATTTACTTTTATCTAAGCATGCAAAAATAGATACTAAGCCTCAGTTAGAAATAATTGCTGATAACGTAAAGTGTAAACATGGCGCAACAATTTCTCAATTAAATGAAGAAGAACTTTTCTACATGAGATCACGAGGTCTCACATTAGAAGAAGCCAGTAAACTACAATTAAGTTCTTACTTCCAAGAAATAATTGCATGTATTCCCATTTCAAAAGATAGATGGGATTTACTTGATAAACTTTTAAAAGAAAATTAATGGAAACAATACAGAATATACCGAAAATAGATAACAAAGACTTTCCTTTATTAGAAAATAATTGTAAAAGTGAAAATAAAATTATTTATCTAGATCACGCTGCAACAACCCAAAAACCAATCCAAGTTCTAGAGAAACTTGATGAATATTATAGGAATTTCAATGCAAATGTTCACAGAGGCGCTCATCAATTAAGTGCAAAAGCAACAGAAGAATTTGAACACGCAAGATATTTAATTGCTAAATATGTAAATGCTAATTCAACAAAAGAAATAATTTTCACAAGGAATGCGACTGAAGCTATAAATTTAGCAGCAAGATCATGGGGAGAATTCACATTAAAAGAGAATGATGAAATTCTATTATCAATCATGGAACATCACAGTAATATTGTTCCCTGGCAAATGGTAGCTACGAAAAATAAATGTAAACTCAAATTTGTAGGTATAGATCAAAATGGAAAATTAGATATGGATGATTTAAAGTCAAAATTAACAACAAAGACGAAATTATTAAGCTTATTACACATAAGCAACACTTTAGGTTGCTGTAATCCAATCAAAGAAATAACAAAATTAGCTAAAAAAAAGGGTTCTTTAGTCCTATTAGATGCTTGCCAGAGTTTAGCCCATCAAAAACTAGATGTTCATGATCTTGGGATAGATTTTCTTGCTGGTTCAGGACATAAATTGTTTGGCCCAACAGGTATAGGATTTTTGTGGTCTAAAAAAGAAATTCTAGAAAAAATTCCTCCTTTTTTTGGTGGTGGTGAAATGATCCAAGATGTTTATGAAGAGACAAGTACTTGGGCGGAACTTCCTCACAAATTTGAAGCAGGAACACCAGCCATTGCAGAAGCGATAGGATTAGCAGAAGCAATTAAATATATTAACAATGTTGGATTAGATAATATTAAAGACTATGAAAAGACAATTACTAAATATTTATTTGAACAATTAAACCAAATAGAGGGCCTTGAAATAATAGGTCCTTCTCCAAAAATAGACCCAAATAGAGCTTCATTAGCAACTTTCTATGTAAAAGGAATACATTCAAACGATATTGCTGAAATTCTTGATTCTAAAGGTATTTGTATTAGAAGTGGACACCACTGTTGTCAACCTCTGCATAGACATCTCGGGATTAATTCGACCGCTAGAGTTAGTATGAACTTCACTACTAATCAAGAGGAAATAAATACTTTTATCGAGAATCTT
>CACGEL010000021.1 GCA_902572065.1 uncultured Prochlorococcus sp. | reverse complement strand
TCATTACAAAAAAATTTGAAATAGATTCAATAATAAATGAACCCCAAAATACATAAAGTTGAAGTCAAATTGTCAATTCAGGAAATCTCCAAGGAGATATGGAATGAATTAGCAAATGAAATCAATAATCCATTTTATGAATGGACCTGGCTTAAAAACCTTGAAATATCAAAAAGTGTTGCAAGAGAAACTGGTTGGCAGCCTCTATATTTTATTGCTTATAAAAATGAAGAAATATTAGGAATTGCTCCGCTTTTTTTAAAAAATCATAGCTATGGAGAATTCATTTTTGATCAATCATTTGCAAGATTGGCTCAAGAGCTGAATTTAAATTATTACCCTAAATTAATTGGAATGAGTCCTTATAGTCCTGTAAATGGATATCAATTTCTTTATAAAAAAAATAAAGATAAGAAAGAAATTACAAATTTACTTATAAAGCATATCGAAAGCTTTGCGATCACAAACAAAATTTTAAGTTGTAATTTTTTATATATTGATGAAAGCTGGGCCAACCATCTTAAATCTTTGGGATACCATAAATGGATAAATTCCAGCAGTGAATGGAGAAGTAATGGAGAAAAAACGTTTGATGATTTTCTTTCTAGATTTAACTCTAATCAGAGAAAAAATATAAAAAAAGAGAGGCAATCAATTACTAAAAAAGATATTAAAGTAGAAATTTTTAATGAAGATGATATCAACCAAGAAATCCTCAAAAAAATGCATAATTTTTATGAACAGCATTGTTCGAGGTGGGGAGTTTGGGGAAGTAAATATCTAACATCTACATTTTTCGAAAAAATTGTTGAAAATAAAAAAAATCTTTTACTTTTTAGCGCATCAAAAAATGATTCAAATAATATTTTTGCTATGTCGATGTGCGTTAAAAATAAAAACAACTTATGGGGTAGATATTGGGGTAGTCAAGAAGAAATATCTAATTTACATTTTGAATTATGCTACTACCAGCCAATTGAATGGGCAATAAAAAATAGTATCCATTTGTTTGATCCTGGAGCGGGTGGTAAACATAAAAGGCGGAGGGGTTTTTTTGCAAAAAGCACCGTTAGCGTGCATAAGTGGTTTGACAAAAATATGGAAAATATAATTTATCCTTGGCTAAATGAAGTTAATAAACAAACTGAGATAGAAATTAATTTTGAAAATAAATCTATACCCTTTAAATAAAAAATTATTTGGCTTTACCAAAGATTATATTAGTAATATAGTTTTTTATTAACTTCTGAGAATGGATTCTAGTAAAAGTTTCGATGAAAAAATAAAGATTGATAATAATCTATCCAACCGATATATAGACTTAGATCCAAACGGTTATTTTATTATAAAAGTAGATTTAGAAGAAAATAAAATAATTTTAGAGCACTTTCTAAATAATATTAATGATGACGGATATGCGCTTGACCCAGAAACAAATGAACCAATTAAATGCGACTCTCAAAATAAAAGAATTAGTAATGAAGTTTTTGAAGGTATTAGTGCGAAACAACTTGGAATATTGATCACTGAAGAAAGAAATGACTTAATAAGCAGATTCGATCATGCTCTATATATAGGCCGGGAACTACAAAAAGCAGAAGAATGTTTATACAAAAAATTACCATATATCCAAGATTAAGAAATTAAACGAAAAAATCTAATCTTTTCATCTGATGTTAAATTAAATAAAAATAAAAAAATTAATGAACATCATTTTCTATTTTGCATTTATTGGTTTTGGTTTTGGAGCTGCTTTCGCATTAGATAAGCTCCTAAGAGCAGTTAAATTAATTTAAAAAAACTACATAATTTTAATAGTCTCTCCATACAAATCATATTCATCCGCAAAAGAAATATTTGCTTCAACAAATTTACCAATATAATTTTTCAAATCATTATTAGCATTAATAGATAAAATCACATTTCCGTCAATTTCAGGCGCGAAATTGTACGACCTACCTATTAATTCGTTATTATCTGATATTTTTTCTACCAAAATCTTCATTTTTGAACCAACATATGACTGATTTTTATCTTTAGAGATATTTTGTTGAACTGAAATAACGTTATCTTTTCTTGCCTCTGCAACCTCTGCGGATACTTTATTTGGCAAATCAAAAGCTGCAGTTCCTTCCTCAGGAGAAAAAATAAACACTCCCACATGATCAAATTTGTGCCTATGCAAAAATTCGAGAAGATTTTCAAAATGTTCTTTTTTTTCTCCTGGGAAACCAACAATGAGACTAGTTCTTAATACAGCAGATGGAATTTCTTCTCTAATTTTCTCCAGAATTGATTCATTCAAAGAAGCCTGCCAAGGTCTATTCATACTCTTCAACACATCTGGATGACTATGCTGAAGTGGCAAATCAAAGTAAGGAACTATATTCTTTGAATCTTTGAAAGCTCTAATAACTTCATCAGTTAAACCCGTTGGATAAGCATAATGTATCCTTATCCAAGGAATTGGAACATTAGAAAGCTCATTCAAGAGTTTGGCTAATGATGGTTTTCCATAAATATCTTGACCATAATTAGTTGTTATTTGACTAATTAATATGATTTCTTGAATACCCTGCTTTGCAAGACTTTTGGCTTCTGAAACTATAGATTCTATTGTTCTACTTCTTTGAGGACCTCTTAACTTAGGAATAATACAAAAAGCGCAATTATAGTTACAACCTTCAGCAATACGAAGATAAGCAACAAATTTGTTTTTATCTACAAAACGGGGTATTTCCTCATCTGCAATAAATTCCGGTATTTTTGAAACTTCATTAACGATTTCCCCTTTTTCTACTCTGTTTAAAACCTTTGCTATCTTTTGATAATCTCCTGTTCCAACCAAACCTTTTATTTCTGGGATTTCTTTTAGAAGTTCATCTTTAAAATGCTGAGCCATACAGCCTGCAACTATCACTTCCTTTCCTTGATTTGTATATTCTAGAATTTTTCTAATAGATTCTTCTCTAGCTGTTTCAATAAAACTGCAAGTATTTACAACAACAACATTTGCATCGTTTATATTGCTGTCAACTTCATAACCCTCTTTATCCAATAAGCCTTGCATATGTTCAGTATCAACAAGATTTTTCTCGCAACCAACATGACTGAATGCAATCTTAGATAGTTTTTTTTCTTTTACATTGAGACTATTTTTTTTCACAACTTGAAAAATAAGACTTAAAAGATTTAAAAAGCATTTCGTATATAACTCTAATGCCAAGATAATATTAGGATAGATAATGTAAATAACAAACTTTCATTTTGTATGGCCCTTAAGACTTTAAACAGAAGAAATAAAAAAGATTTGAAATGGCCAAAAATCATAATCGCAATTCTTAGCACTATAGGCATAGTTGACACAGGTTCGATTACTTTAAAAAACTGGGGATTATTTAATTCGCTTTCATGCCCAGGGATAAAAAATGGTTGTGAAAAAGTTTTAAATAGTCCTTGGGGTACTTTATTTGAAAATAATCAAGTTAATATTCCTCTATCATTAGCTGGATTCATAACGTATTTATCAATATTAGTTATCACATTAATACTTTCGCTTAATTTAATTTCCCCAAAAGAAAAACTAAATAAGTTTTTATGGTGGTTAGTATTTCTAATATCTTGTGCGTCATCAACATTTAGCTTTTTATTGATAAATATAATGTTTTTTAAGATTCAAGCATATTGCTTTTTTTGTATACTTTCGGCAATTTTATCGTTTTCTATCTTTATAATTTCTATGATTGGAGCAAAGTTTGAAAGTAGAGAACCTATGATTTTTAGAGGTTTCATTGTAGTAATTAGTGTCCTACTGGGGGGGGCCTAATTTGGTCAACAAACGTTGACCCCTCTAATGCCATTGATGTTGCAAGCCCCACTGAAAATGTATCGCCAATAATTACCACTTCAAGCTCTCCCCAGAAGGTAAAATTTGCAAAATTCTTAAGTGAAAACAATGTTGTTATGTATAGTGCATACTGGTGCCCGCATTGCCACGATCAAAAACAATTATTTGGTAAAGAAGCAGTTAAAGAATTAAAAGTAGTTGAATGTGCTAAAGATGGTAAAGATAATGAGTATGAGCTATGCCAAACTAAAGGAATCAGTGGATTTCCTTCTTGGGAAATCAATGGAGAAATCATTAGTGGTACTCGCGACTTGAATGAATTAGCTATAAAGACAGGCTATCAAGGAGATTCTAATTTTTAATAAATCTTTTTTGAATTTTTTGATCTAACTGTTGTCTAGTATGGCATTCCCAATTTTTATATTTATCTGGAAAATCATCTCTATAATGCCCTCCTCTGCTCTCTTCTCTAAATAGACAAGCTTTTAATAAAGTTATACTTGTTATTTGTCTATTCTTTAAATCAAGTAAAAGATTCAATGCTCTCCTATTTGGTTCACTAAGTTTAATACTTTTATCAATTCTTATTTTTTCAAGACTATTTAGTAAGGAATTTTTTTGTAAATGAGTCATATCATTTTGAATAGTATCAAGAAATTTACTCATATTTACCTTATTTCGAGATACACCTAGATTTGACCAACATAGTTTTCTTAATTCATCAATTTTTTCTGCAATTTTAGAAATTTGATCTTCTTTTGGATCTTCAATATCTAACTCTTGGATTGATCTATCTAATTTCTCGAATTTAGGAGGATAATTAAGAACAATTGAAGACATTTTTCTCGCAAAAACAAGGCATTCCATCAGTGAATTACTTGCAAGTCTATTCGCACCATGAACCCCTGTAGAAGCAACTTCTCCTACGGCATATAATCCTTTTCTTGTAGAAGAAGCACTCAAATCAGTTTTGACTCCTCCCATCCAATAGTGAGCTGCTGGAGCGACAGGAATAACCTCATTTAACGGATTAACTCCATAATCCTGACATCGACTTAAAATTGTGGGGAATCGCTCGACAATTTTTTCTGGATCAATATACCGAAGATCTAAACCAACATGATCTACATTATTGTCATGCATATTCTTCATAATTGCTCTACTTACCTGATCTCTAGTAGCTAAATCACGATTTTTAAGATTTTTAACTGGGCTTTCACCATTTTTATCGACTAAAATGGCTCCTTCTCCTCTAAGTGCCTCAGATATCAAAAAACAAGGGGCACCATAAAATTTTAAAGCGGTTGGATGAAATTGGACAAACTCTAAATCTTCAATTGCAGCGCCTGCTTTCCATGCAAGAGCAATCCCTTCTCCAGAGGATTGAGCAGGATTAGTTGTATTAGTAAATAAATGCCCACCTCCACCTGTAGCCAAAACAACCGCTCTCGATTGAATCCAATATAAATTCGCTCCATCAAGAACCTGAACTCCTTTACATTCTTCATTTTCAATAAGAAGTTCAGTTACTCTTACACCCCTACAGTGAAGAATATTTTTTTTATTTTCAACATGATCTTCTAAAACTTCAACTAATGCTCTTCCAGTACGATCTTTTACATGCAAGACTCTTCTTCGAGAATGAGCTGCTTCTAAAGTAGTAGCTAGTTGATCAGAACTATGATCAAAAATCATTCCTAAATTCTGCAACCTATCAACACAACCTGGGGCTTCTTTAACTAGCATTTCTACAGCTTGAACATCACATAGTCCATCCCCTGCTTTTAAAGTATCATCAGCATGAAGTTCGAATGAATCATCTTCCCTAATAACAGATGCTATCCCTCCTTGTGCCCATCTACTAGAAGATACCTTGCTAGTGTTTCTATTTAAAAGAAGCACTTTTAAATTTTCGGGTAATTCAAGGCAAGTCATAAGTCCTGCAGCTCCAGCACCTATAACGATTACATCCCAATTATTTATCGGAATCGGTTCTTGCGAAAATGGAGGCCTCAACATTAAACCAATCCACTAAGTGATGGTTGAATAATTGCTAAGAGAATAAAAATACCATCAACTATTAGAGTAGTTTGAATTACATAACTTGATACTAAAAGTGCTTTCCCATTTGTTGAATTAGCAATAGCAGAATTAAAAATTTCTTTTGATATAAACCAAAGCACCAATGCCACCAAAATGATAATCGAAAAAGATTTTAAATTAATAAGATTCTCTGAAGTTTTCTGAAGTATTAATGGAGCTTTATCAGAGTCCGCATTAATAACCTCCTGCCATTGATCCATTATTCCAGTCAAAAATATTGTCATATCTGTAATAGCAGTTCCGAATAAAGACGAAATATAAAAACTTGAACCAATTTTCCATTTAGTTCCAAGTCCGACCATAGCAAAAGGCAATGCTACAGCTTCAACTGGAATATGAAGAATAGGATAAGCACTCAACCATCCCCAAAATAAACAACCACCAAGCCAACTTCCTGAAACGCCTAATAATAAGGAGCTTACAATAAACCATTTATCTGACTCTTTTCTAGATAACAAAAAAGCAACAAAAATAAAAACAAAAGTAAAACAAAGAGCACTAACAGGGTCAAATCTAACCCATGGTGCCTGAACAAAGATTGGTAAAATTACAAAAAATGAAGAGCATAATCTCAAAGCAATTGGTCGAGATAAAAAAGTATTTTTAACAATATCAAATTGATTATGAAATCTAGGTTTCAAATTATCTTTAACTTCTAAATTTTGAGTAATTAATTCTTCCAATGCATTAAGGCTTTAAAAATATTTGAATTAATATATAACTAGTTTAATAAAACTATAGATGACATATTTTATTAAATTAATAGTTAAAGTAAATTAAATCTATCTAATATTTTAAGAGTATTTAATATACTTTGAGTCATATATAAGTTTACAATAAATATAAATTAAAAAGTTTGGTCTTTAATTGTGTGGAAAGAAATTGACTATAAGCATGATTCTAATGATCTGTTGATTCCTAATATTAACTACCATATTAATCCAGCTGAAATTGAAAGTGTTGAAAATAATTCAATTGCTGAAGAAATAGGGTTTGAATCAGGTGATTCCATTATTAGCATTAATGGTAAAAAACCAAGAGATTTGATTGATTATCAGATACTGATTTGTGAAGAAATTTTAGATATATCAATATTGGATAAAACCAAGAAAATTCATAATATTAGTATTGAAAAAGATCAGGATGAAAATTTAGGTATTAATTTTAAAGATGCATTATTTGACTCAATTAAACAATGTAATAATAAGTGTCCTTTTTGCTTTATAGATCAACAACCTAATGGCAAAAGAAAAAGTCTCTATATAAAAGATGATGACTTTAGATTAAGTTTTCTATATGGTTCATATTTAACGCTTACGAATTTAAACAAAGATGACTGGAATAGAATATCTACTCAAAAACTATCACCGCTTTTTATTTCAGTACATGCAACTGATCCAAAGACCCGAGAGAAATTATTAAAAAATAAAAAAGCAAGTCAAATTCTTAATCAAATTGAGTGGTTAGAACAAAATTCAATACAAATACACGCTCAAATAGTTGTATGTCCTAAAATTAATGACGGCAAGATATTAGAAAAATCTATTTACGATCTTGCAAAATTTCATGAAAAAAATTTTAAAACAGTACTTTCTACGGCCATAGTTCCAGTAGGTCTCACAAAGTTTAGACCTGAAAAAGATGGCTTAATTCCAATTAGTAAAGAATATGCGATAGAAACAATTAAACAAGTAGAGAAAATTCAAACCTCTCTTAAAAAAAGTATTGGAACTCGATTTTGTTGGCTTGCAGATGAATGGTACTTAATAGCTGGTATCAAATTACCAAGTTATAAATCATATGAAAATATGCCCCAAGAATCTAATGGAGTAGGTTCAATTAGAAGTTTTCTTAAAACCTTAGAAAATAAAACAAAATCTCTTCCAGACAAAGTAAACAAACAAAGAAAAGTTAGTTGGATTGTAGGTAAATTAGTTTATGAAGCACTTCTTCCTACAGTAGAAAAACTAAATAATATTGATGGACTTACAATTAATCTATATGGCTTACCAAGTGTTTATTGGGGACAAGATCAAGTTGTTACAGGACTCTTAACTGGTGAAGATTTAATTTGCGGATTACTAAATAAGGATTTGGGAGAAAGTATTTTTATACCATCAATAATGTTAAAAATTAACAGTGATTTATTTTTGGATGACAAAACTATTAAAGAAGTTTCAATTAAATTGAAGACTAATATTCACGTTCTTGATGATACAAATGATATTATAAATAATCTTATTGGTAAATCTAATACTCAAAAATTACTCAATTATGTTTAGAAGATTTATAAATCAGATTTTAGTTTTCCCCCTTTGTTTATTCGTTAATCCTCCAGAAGCAGTATTCAGTGAAACCAATAATAATATTGAAGAAGCAATACAAGAGAAAGAAGATCAAATATTCCTTAATTATTCAGAAATAGATAATATTATTTTAAAAAATAATCAAGAACTCAAAGTTTTAGAAAATCTAGTCAATTCATCAACTTTTAATCTCTCTAGCAAAATTGCAAAAAGATATCCCACATTAGATTTAAACGCCAGTGGATTTCCAAAATATGTTGCGGGCAAAAACCATAGTAGTGCTTCTTCCACAACAAAAACTTCCCAATTCTCAGTAAATCCGTCCCTTAATATGAAATTAGATTTAATAGATCCTCTTAGAGGATCTGAAATTAAAATAGCTAAAGATAATTACGCAATAGCAAAAAACAATTATGAAATTAAAAAGAAGGATCTTTTGCAAGAAGCAAAGTCAAGATACCACAAACTCCAAAAATCTTATCAAGATATCAAAAACAAAAAATTATCTCTTGATTTATCACTTACTAGTTTAAAAGATGCGCAATCAAAGTTTGATGCCGGGATAGGGACAAAATTTGAAGTTCTTGAAGCTGATGCACAATTATCTAGAGATAGGCAATCACTAAATGAACAAAAAATTCAGCATCAGATTAATAAAATTGAATTAAAAGAAATTTTAAATATAAAGGGAGATTTTGCAATTAATAAAAAGCAAAAATTAATAGGTTTCTGGAATCATAAATTAAATAAGAATATAAACAAAGGTTTAGTTAATAGTCTTTCCTTAAAAAATATTAATCTAAAAAAATCAATTAAACAAAATCAAGCAAATAATTATTTGAATGCGAACAAGCCAAATATTTATATTAGTAATACATTCACTAGTTCATTTTCTAAGGGTGATTCATTGGCAGTAGAAATAGATTCTGCAAAATCAGGATCTTCATATACAAATACTATCAGCTTAAATTTTGGTTGGAATATTTTTGATGGTGGACAAAATAAAAATTCATATAAATCTAGCAAAGCTGATGCTAAATCAGAAGATTACTCCTATAAAAATCTTGAAAATGTTCTAAGAACTAATATTAATAAGGCGTATTTAAATTTAAAATTAAATGAAGAAAAAATCCTATCTTCTTTGAAAGAAATATCTTCTACAACAGAGTCTCTAAGACTTGCAAGATTAAGATACGACGTTGGAATATCAACATTAAAAGATGTCCTTAGAAGACAAAAAGAATTAAGTGATGCTAATTCAAAAAATATTAATGCAATTTATAATTATAATTTAAATTTGGATGAATTGGAAAGATTGACTTATCTTGAAATAAGTAATATTTGTGATGGAAGCGATAGTTTCATAAAAAATGATATTCGATCTATTTGCAAAATCTGAATATGAACAAAAACAATTTAACCAATCAACAGTTAAAAGACTTAGATTCTTTATTTAAATTAGTTAGTAATCGTCAATTAAAAGACTTTGGAAACATTAGTGCAAGTAACAAGTCAGATGGCTCATTAGTTACCAGTTGTGATTTATGGAGCGATAAAACGATTGTAGAAGCTCTATCAATAATAGCTCCAGATGAAGGTGTTCTAAGTGAAGAGGGCGACAAAATAGTTCCTAAAACAAATGCTTATTGGATAGTAGATCCTCTTGATGGAACGACAAATTTTGCTGCAGGTATTCCATATTGGTCTATATCGGTAGCAAGATTTGTAGATGGTAAGCCTCAATCTTCTTTCCTAATCATTCCTACATTAAAGAAAAAATTCATAGCAATTAAGGGGAAGGGTGTTTGGCTTAATAACAAGAAGATACAAGGTAAGGATAATAATCAAAGAAGTGAATGCGTATCATTATGCAGTAGATCTATTAAAATTTTACAAAAAAACCCTAATTCTATATTTCCTGGAAAAATAAGACTTCTTGGTGTATCTAGTTTAAATTTAACGAGTGTTGCAATGGGTCAGACGTTTGGAGCTATAGAATCGACTCCCAAAATATGGGATATTGCAGCAGCATGGCTTTTACTGGAGGAGCTAAATTGCACCATTGAATGGTTAGAAACGAACCCAATGCATTTGCATTCAGAACTAGACCTAAAAGATACTAATTTCCCCTTAATTGCTGCTTGGACAAAAGAAAAAATTAATGTTTTAAAACCATGGGGTAACTTATTAGTACAAAAATAGTTGAATCATAAGTATATAAAAGACTTGAAAAATGTACCTATTAGATACAATAAATAAGACTATAGGAGAAATATTTGAGAAGAATTAATATGCAGCGTAGTTCAACATGGATTATTAAAAGTTTATGGGGAGCTTGTGAAAGATGGAGTAAATCAGATTGTATTGATTTAAGTGCTGCTTTTGCATATTACACACTTCAATCATTCTTTCCAATACTTCTTATTTCTCTTTCAATAGCTTCCTGGTTTCTAGGAAAGCAAGAGGGTTTAGATCAACAAATAATATCTGTTGCTGCTCAAATTTTGCCTCCATCAGTTGTTGAATTAGTTGAAACAACGTTATTCAAATTAATTGATCAAGGGTTTGGAGCAGGAATCTTAGGAGCAATGTTTTTACTATTTACTGCTGGCAACGCCTACTTATCACTTCAAAGAGGTTCAGACAGGCTTTGGGAAGACCAGCTTCCCTCCAGGAGAGTAAACTCTGCATGGCAAGAGCAAGCCTCAAAATTTCTAAGGAATAGAATTGAAGCTTTCTTTATAGTTTTTTTTATAGGTTTTTTGATGGTATTAGATCAAATCAGTGCAAATCTTAGAATGATTCCAACGACGGTTTTAGAAACTCTATCAAACTCCAGTAATTTTTTTTCTGATTTCTTTATGAAATTACCACTCTTACAAGTTGGTCAATTTGTTTTTCCACTGGTGGGATTTTCATTAATGGCACTATTACTTCAAGCACTGTTACCAAGTAGAAAAGTTCCTTTAAAACCTCTAATACCAGGTTCCATTCTCATTGGAATTGGTCTAACTACTCTAAATCTGGCAGTTAGTAAAAGTATTCTTTCTCTTGGGGTAAGATTTCAAGCTTATGGTTTTATTGGTGGTTTCTTAGTACTAACTTTGTGGGTATGGCTGTTAGGCGTTATTTTATATTTTGGACAATGTTGGAGTGTTGTTATAGCTAGTATGTCTTTAATAAATAGAAGAAGAAATTATTAATTTATCAACGAAGTATGATGTTTTTAAAATGAACAAAAGTTTAGTAATTTATTCTTCAATATTTCTATTATTTATTCCCATTTTTGGACTTAATTTTGTATTACATTTCATGGGCAATATTTTATTACTTATATTTTTAATTCCTTTTTTAATACTTTTGATTACATTGATAAGTTTTAACTCTTTAAAGTCTAAAGTAAATATTTGTAATCAATGTGGGACTATATCATTAGGACTAAGTAATACCTGCATAAATTGTGGTGCAGATTTAGATGATGTAAATTCACAAAACTTCAAAAACTTTAAAAAGCCTGGTGAAACAACAATTGAAGTAAAAGCAGAAGAAATTAACTAATGAAACTTGAATTATCTAAAAAAAAGTTTTAACCAATTCCAATTTGTCTTAAAATACTTTGCCCTGTAATCAATTCTGTACTTAAACCTATTAATATACCTATCATGGCCATTCTGCCGTTCCATGTTTCTGCAAAAATTACGAAACCAAATCTTGGTTGATTATCCTCATTCATAATGGATTTTTTATAGAAATTTAATTTATTTTAGCGTTTGAAGGTTAGATTTATGGAAAATAAATTAAGAATTATCTAACATGTCTCATCCCATCAACTGGCTTATATTCATCTCCAGTTAATTCTTCATATATGATAGCAGGCAATCCAGTCTCAAACATAGTTTGGAGTGCTTCTTTGAGCATTGGGTTCCAACCACCAGTACTTACTTTCCCATGCCTGACAGTCCAATCCCAAGTTCCTTTAAGATCTCTAGGCATTCTGCCATCTCTGTCTCTTCTGGCAACTAAATCTAGAGATTCAACTAAACCAACTATTACTGGATTTTTTCCATAAGAAGGAGTTAAACTTAACTCCAATCTTACAGGGTCATCTTTAACCATTTTTAGACGAAATCTAGGAGGTAATTTTAGCGTTCTTATTACTCCAGAAACAATCTTAGTTCTTAATTCCAATTTTTTTTCCTTTTAGATTGGTAACGTGAATTTAATCAGTTGAAGTTCCTTT
>CACGEL010000020.1 GCA_902572065.1 uncultured Prochlorococcus sp. | reverse complement strand
ATCTATTAATTACATTTTCTAAGACAAAATTATTTTTGTCCAAAGATGCTTTTTGGTAAGTATCTTTTAATTGTTCCTTTAAAAACATAAATTTATTAATTTAATTTTCTATTTAACAGTGGTCTGATAATAATCAAAGAAAAAACTGTCAAAGAAAATAAAATTGAGATACAACTCTTACAAGTTAATTCACCATAAGGGGCATGTAAAGCCACTAATTCTAAATTCATAGTTTGAGTATATGCAATCCTGATAGGTTCAATAGCAAAAGTTAATGGATTTAAAGATGCAAGCCACCCTAGCCAACTTGGCATAAAAGAAATTGGAGCCAATGCAGTACTTGCAAAGAGAAGAGGCAAATTTATTACAAATATAAGAGCAATTAGTTCAATATGACCAGGCAAAACGAATGCTAAACATAGACTTATTGAAGTCACAAAAAGAACTAAAAGTATCAACGTCGTAAATACAATTCCTAAACCATAAAAATCAGGCCACCCATAACCTAAAACAAATGAAACTATCATTATCACTATGCTTTGTACAAAACTAAGAATTGTAATATAAAAGAAAGAGGATAAAACAATCGACAATCTACTCGCTAAGGGTGCTACAAGTAATCTATTTAAAAAGCCGAATTCTCTATCAAACATTAAAGGCAAACCAGAATTTAAGGCTCCACTAAATGCAGTAAAAACAATTAGTCCCGCCCCTAAGAAATTCCCATATGAATCGACTCCTGGTAGAAAACCCTCTGGGGCTTTTGAGAAAAGTGCTCCAAATAAAAAGAGCCAAATAATAGGTTGTAATATCCCAGCTAAAAGTGTGGAGGGTCTTCTTTGTAATTGGATAAATAATCTTTTGGTTAAAGCAAAAGTTTCCTGGTACAAAAAATTTAAATTATATTCTTTTAATTCCATATTTAAAGGTCTTTAATGGTAATTATAATTACTTATCAAAATAATATTATTTTTATCTCATTGATTGCTTGGATTCTTTTTTAAGATCTCTTTTACCTGCCATTGAAATTTCAGCATCTAATAATGTTTTACCAGTAGCCTGTAGATATACGTCATCTAAACTGGGTTGACTTTGAGTAAGAGAAAAAATTTCAAACTTCGAAAAAGCCAATTCTACTTTTAGTTTTGTAAGTAAATCTTTTTCCTTTTCCACTACAAAATTTATTGAATATCCTTGCGCCTTATTTATAATAATCTGACTAATCCCATCTATTGAAGATAAAACTTCACATATTTTTTGCGACTCCTCTTGAGTACTAAATTCTCTTACTTTTAAAGTTATCCTATCTCCTCCTAATTTATTTTTAAGTAGAGCAGGTTTTCCTTGTGCTATAACTTTTCCATCATCAATTATGACTAAACTATCCGCTAATTTATCTATTTCATCAAGATAATGACTACTTAAAATAATTGTCATTCCATCATTCTTTAAATCTTTCAAGAGTTGCCAAATTATATTTCTGCTTTCAATATCCAAACCAACTGTTGGCTCATCTAATATTAAAACTTTTGGTAAATGTAAAAGACCAGCGGCTAAATCTATTCTTCTTTTCATACCTCCTGAATATGTTCCACATTTCCTATCAATCCAATCATTCATCTCTAATTGATTTATTAACGTTTTTATTCTTTCATATTTTTCCTGTTTCTTCATATGATACAAATCTGCCTGAAAATCTAACAGCTCTCGCCCAGTGAGGATTTTATCAAGAGCAATATCCTGTGCTACATAACCAATTAATTCTCTAATTTTTCTTGGATTTTTTATCAAATTAATATTATTTATAAAAACTTCTCCACTATCAGGCTCAACTAAAGTAGCCATAATTTTTATAAGAGTTGATTTTCCTGCACCATTCGGACCTAAGATTCCAAATAAAATTCCAGAATCAATATCCATTGATAAATCCTTTAATGCATCAATATCAGAATATGATTTTGAGATATTTTTAACTTGTATATAAGTCATCGAACTAGAATTTATTCTCTTAATATTTTACATCAATCTAATTATTAAAGTATGCCTTTAGAGATAAGAACATTTGCATAGACTCCTGTTCAAAATCAACAGAAAGTTGAGTTCTTGAAATCAATAGCAAAAGACAAATACCAAACATATAAAGTATTGACCATCTAAATAATCCTTTAGCTTTTTCTAAATCATCTGGTGAACTTTTCAATCTATTTATTAATTGTAAAAGTCTTCCATTAAAAGGTAAAAGCATTATCAAATAAAGCAGTCCTCCCTCAGGTAAAGCAAAAAACCCCAGAATACTCATAAAAACAGTTGCCCATCCGTAACGTGAAATAGCTTTAACTGTAAAAGCCGAACCTTTAACGGAAGGGAGCATGGGTATACCTACAGACGCATAATCATCTTTTAATAAAATTGCAAGTGCCCAAAAATGAGCTGGGGTCCAAAGCATTACTAAAGTAAATAACCACCAACCACTTAGTCCTACATGTCCCGTAGCTGCAGATGCTCCTACTAAAGGAGGTATAGCACCTGCGACACCACCAAAGACAATATTTTGAGTTGTTCGCGGCTTAAGAATTATGGTATATAAAATCACATAACTACATAATCCCAGCAATGTTAATCCTGCAGCCAAATAATTTACGCCACTTATCAAAAGCATTGCAGCTGCAAAGGTACAAGATACTGCACCTAAAAAAACAGTTTTAGATGATAATTTACCTGAGGGTAAAGCTCTATTACTTGTCCTTTTCATCCTTTTATCTAAATCCATTTCCCATAAGCAATTAAGAGCTCCAGCTGCAGCCGCTGCCAATGCACCGCCTCCTAAAGTACATATAAGTTTAGGTGAGGATAAAGGCCATTCTTCCGTTAATGCCATACCTCCCAAAGTTGTAGCCAGTAACAATGGTATTAGCCTAGGTTTGGCAACTTCAAGCCAAGCAGGTAGTTTTATTTTTTTTCTTGAAGGTACAACTTGTTCACGAATTGAAGTCTGGAAATTTAAGTTTTCTAAATTACTTTTCATGAGTTTAAACCTACTATTAATGAATTAAATGGTTGTTTAATTTTTTGATTAAGATAAGGATTCCTACAAATCAAAGATGTTAGGATCGCAATTAATAATGAAGCATTTAGTTGATGTCCGATAACAAAAACAGGTTCACTAAGATTAGTTTTAAGAGTTAATATTCCTAGAACAATCTGGGAAATCAAAAGAAAAAAAAGGGAACAAAGATATCTCCAATTATTTAAGAACAAATTTTGTTTATATATTGAAATAGCCAAAACAGTTAAAATCGAAAAAGAAATTGGGATAGCAAATAATTTATGAGTATCTAATATTAAACATTGTTTATTAAAAGATAAGCAGAGATGTGTGGACCAAGTTGATGAAAGCCTTACTCCAATGAATGATTGAACTAAAGAGAGTATTAGGGGGAAAAATAATAATATTTTCCACCAAATTAATGATTTATTAACCTCATTATTTTCTAAAGTCTGATTGATAGCTATTGTTGTTATGAGGATTAAAAAAGCTGTCAAAAGATGGGCAGTAACTGAGTACGAATTAAGTAAATTAATTACTGTTAATGCTCCAATAGATCCTTGAACAATTAGTAAGCAAACTAAAATTGAATATGTTTTTGGTAACCAATTTGGAAGATGTTTTCTCCAAATTATTGAAAGTATGAATTTAGAAAGAATTAACAGACCAACCAGAAAAGCATCCAAACGATGAAACCATTCTAGAAAAACTCTTAAATTCATATGATTTAGAGGCAGAAAAGTTCCATAACATAAAGGCCAATCAGGGCAAGCAAGACCGGCCTCCATAACTCTTGTAGCTCCTCCAATAACTATTAAAGCTATTAATGCCAACACGCAATGGTTTCCCATTTTAAGAAAAACTGACTTGTATCTTGATTGATATATTTCGTTTTTAAACAAGTTTTTCAAAGGTCTTATTTTTGCATAATAATTTAGATTCAATTATCAAACATTAATTAAAACTAAATGTTTTATTTTTAAAATTTATTTGTTTTTTTAATCTTTTTTCCCTGACATAAATCAATAAAAAGTTATTGATAATACCTCTTTTATTTTTTAAATCTTAAGAAGTTGTGAATTTCAATAATTTTCCATTAACAAAAGATGCAAAATAAAAAAAAATGAATATGTTGAAAATATAAATAAACAACTTTATACCCAAATTGTTAAATAAAAGCTTTTATTTAATATTTATAATTTCCATTGTATTTGCTATATCTTTTTGGATCGGATTTAATGTTAACTTACTTCCTTCTGAAGCAAGTATAAATGCGCCAATTTATGATGAGCTTTTTAAAATTCTTTTTATTATTGGATTAATAATTTTTATAGGAATGACCGTAGCCGTTATATATAGTTTATTTAAATTCAGGAAAAGGAAAGATCAATTCGGAGATGGGATAGCTTTAGAAGGTAATTTAAGCCTAGAGATTGTATGGACAATTATTCCTTCTATTATCGTCTTAATAATAGGTTTATATAGCTACAACATTTACGATCGAATGGGAGGGATGAAAGAATTAAATCATAGCCATGAAATGATGAGCACAAATACTGAAAAGATTTGGGCCGGAATCAGCCAGGCATCAAATAATGAAGTTCCAAGCAATAATTTATCTATCGAAGTATCAGCCATGCAATTTGCATTTTTATTTAATTATCCTAAAGGGGGATTTATTTCTGGCGAGCTTCATGTTCCAGTTGATCATAAAGTTTCTATGAAAATGGAATCAAAAGATGTAATTCATGCTTTTTGGGTTCCAGAATTCAGAATAAAACAAGATATTATTCCAGGCCAACCTACGATATTAAATTTCACTCCTACTAAAGTGGGTAAATATCCGATAATATGTGCCGAATTATGTGGTCCTTATCATGGAGGAATGAGAGCATCAATAATAGTTGAAGAAGAATCTGATTACAAAGATTGGTTTAACAAAAACACAAAAAATGAGGTTAGCTTATGACTATATCAATTGATTCACAGGATTCCAAAGTAAAGAGTCTTCAACCTAAAGGTTGGCTCAGATACTTTAGTTTCAGTCTCGATCATAAAGTAATTGGTATCCAATATCTTATATGTGGGTTTCTTTTTTATTTAATTGGTGGAACTTTGGCGAGTGCAATAAGAATTGAATTAGCAAGCCCAATGTCGGACTTTATGCCTAGAGATGTTTATAACCAAGTTTTAACATTGCATGGAACAATAATGATTTTCTTGTGGATTGTACCTGTGGTAAATGGCGCATTTGGGAATTATTTAATTCCTTTTTATGTTGGGGCTAGAGATATGGCATTCCCAAGATTGAATGCTGTAGCTTTTTGGCTGATACCACCTTCAGGTTTGATGTTAGTAGCAAGTTATTTTGTTGAAGGTGCAGCACAGGCTGGATGGACTGCGTATCCACCTTTAAGTATAACCACCCCTCAATCAGGACAAATAATTTGGATAATGAGTGTTTTATTGCTCGGAGGCAGCTCTATCTTTGGGGGTATAAATTTTATTGCAACAATTATCAAATTAAGGAGACCAGGATTAAAGCTTATGCAATTACCTATGTATTGTTGGGCGATGCTAGGCACAAGTTTATTAGTAGTTTTGTCAACTCCAGTTCTTGCTGGAACATTAATATTACTTAGCTTTGATATTGTTGCTCATACTGGTTTTTTTAACCCTGTTTTAGGTGGAAACGTAGTCGTTTATCAACATTTATTTTGGTTTTATTCTCATCCAGCTGTTTACATAATGGTTCTTCCTGCTTTTGGCTTGGTTAGTGAAATTCTTCCAGTGCATTCAAGAAAACCACTTTTTGGATATACCACAATGGTTTTTTCAATAATGGGAATAGTTGTTCTTGGTCTAGTTGTTTGGGCGCATCATATGTTTACAAGTGGAACACCTCCTTGGATGAGATTATTCTTTACTATTGCGACAGCGTTTATAGCAGTACCGACTGGAATTAAATTTTTTAATTGGGTTGCTACCTTATGGGGAGGAAAAATATCCATTAATAGTGCAATGTTATTCTCATGTGGATTTATTATAAATTTTGTATTTGGTGGCATTACAGGAGTTGCTCTTGCTCAGGTACCTTTTGATATTCACGTACATGATACATATTTCGTTGTTGCTCACTTCCATTACATAGTTTATGGAGGGACTGTTTTTATTATCTTCTCATCTATATATCATTGGTTCCCAAAGGTGACAGGTAAGTTAATGAGTGAAAAACTGGGGATACTACATTTTGCCATAACTTTTATTGGCTTTAACTTATGCTTCGCCCCGCAACATTGGCTTGGTCTGAATGGAATGCCTAGAAGAGTTGCAGAATATGATCCTCAATTTCAATTTGTTAATCAAATTAGTAGCTTTGGAGCTCTCTTAATGGCTATAAGTACTATCCCATTTTTAGTTAATATATTTTTAAGTATAAAAAATGGAAATGATTCTGGGGATAATCCTTGGAATGCTTTAACTCCCGAATGGTTAACATCATCTCCTCCACCTGTTGAAAATTGGGAAGGAGAGGCACCCTTAGTTGAAGAACCTTATGGTTATGGAAAACCAATATCTCAAGAAAATTAATCAATAAAAACCATGACAACTCTCGATAGTTCAAAAGAAATTAAAAAAAATGATAATGAGGTAAGTGAACATCATGAAGACTTTAGGATGTTTGGATTAATAACTTTTTTAATAGCAGATGGGATGACTTTTGCTGGTTTCTTTGCTGCCTACCTCACATATAAAGCAGTTAATCCTTTGCCAGATGGGGCTATTTATGAATTAGAACTTCCCATACCAACTTTAAATACAATTTTATTACTTGTAAGTAGCGCAACTTTTCATAAGGCAGGAAAAGCCCTTCTTAAAAATAAAAATTCTGATACCCAAAAATGGTTAATAGTCACTGCATTACTTGGGATTACCTTTTTAATATGTCAACTTTTTGAATATTTCAATTTACCATTCGGACTAACGGAAAATTTATTTGCGAGTACTTTTTATGCTTTAACAGGCTTTCATGGTTTACATGTAACTTTAGGAACGTTAATGATATTAATTATTTCTTGGCAAACAAGACCTAAGGAAGGAAGAATTACTAATCAAAATATGTTCCCTTTAGAAGCTGTTGAATTATATTGGCATTTCGTTGATGGAATTTGGGTTATTTTATTTATCATTTTGTATCTTTTGTAATAAGGGATTTTTTCTTAAAAATCTATTTTTTATTAACTTGTATTGCCACAATTCTCATTATTAGTAAGAATATATAATAAGAAAAAGCTCATATAATGCTTGTAGGAAAAGAACTTCTGGAAAAATCTAAATTACTCAGCAAGAAATCTGAGGATGAGATAGCAAGAGGGTGCGGCTATGTTGGGCCAAGTGGAAGAGTCTTAAGAAAAAATTTTTATAGAGCACTTATTGCGGCTAAGGGTTACAAGTTAAGTAATAATGTTGCTGGTAGGCATGGAAACAGGTCTTCAAGAGGGAGGCAAGCAGAATTCAAAACAAAAGTTCATGGTAATGGCAATTTATTAATAGGTCATGCTTATACGAAGAAATTAGGATTAGAGCCTGGTCAAGAATATAAAATTGATCTCAAAAAAGATTCTAAAATCATCTGCCTTACTCCATTAAATTAAAAATATTATTTATTCCAGCCGTTCTCTTTAAGCCAATTTGAGGAGATTTCTTGAGAAAAGTTTTCTGAATCTATATTCTTATTAAATTTAAGTAGTTTTTCAACATATTTAATTAATGCATCTCCTTCAAGGTTTACACTATCTCCAATTTCTAAATTTTTGAGATTAGTGTTATGCCAAGTATGTGGAATAATTGCTATCCCAAAAATTTCTCCTTGATTCTCAGATTTTGCAATTGTAAGGCTAATTCCGTTAACGCATATACTTCCCTTATCTACAACATATTTGGAAAATTTTTTATTTTGCCATTTAATTGATAAAAACCAGGATTTTTCAAGTTTTTCTATATTTTCAACTTTCCCCAAACCATCAATATGTCCACTAACTATATGGCCTCCAAGGCGATCCGAAATACGGAGAGCAGGTTCTAAATTTACTATTTGATTAATACTAGATTTTTCTCCTAAAGTAGTCTTTTTTAAAGTTTCTTCACTTACATCTACTTTAAAATGATTATTTAAAATCTCTTTTACTGTCAAACAAATTCCATCAACTGCAATACTATCGCCTATCTGCATATCAAAAGACTGATCAAGAACTTCAATAATTAAGAAGTTTTTTTCTTTTTTAAGTTTTCCTATCGACTGAATTATTCCTGTAAACATAAGTTTGAATAAAGATTTCTTAAAAATTAATATTAACTTTAATTTACTTTAAATCATTTTCCACTATAAATAAATTAAAGAGTTACTAAGTAGGTATTAATCATATAAAGATGATTATTCAATCTAAGAAAAGATCATTTGGGAAAGGGTGCGATGTAAGTTTATTTACTTTAGGCACTATGAGAGAGACTGAAAATCTTGACAAAATGTATTCCCTTATAAAGAGTGCTCATCATGTGGGGATTAATCATTTAGAAACTGCTGCTGCTTATGGTAAGGCGGAAATACTGATTGGAGAGGTATTAAAGAAATTAGAATTTTCTGAAAATATATTTCGGAAAGAATGGATAATTACTACCAAAGTATTACCTAAAGGAGATTTTAATTATCTAAAAAATAATTTTGAAAATTCACTCAATAATCTAAAGCTAAAGAAAATTCATAATCTTGCAATCCATGGAATAAACTTAGATGAGCATTTGGAATGGGTTGTCAATGGAGAGGGGGGAAAGTTTTTAAAATGGGTAATTAAAAAGGGCTTTGTTGATCAAGTCGGCTTCAGTTCACATGGCAGTTATAAACTTATTGAAAAAGCAATTAACTGTGAGGTATTTAGTTTTTGTAATCTTCATTTACATTTTTTAGATCAATCAAAAATAAACCTTGCCCAACTAGCTTTAAAAAAGCAAATGGGTGTATTAGCCATATCACCTGCCGATAAGGGCGGAAGATTATATGCTCCTAGCAAAACCTTATTAAAAGCATCTGCACCATTCCACCCTTTAGAGCTAGCTTATAGATTTTTACTTTCGAAAGGAATCACCACTTTATCTTTAGGAGCTACAAAATCTGAAGATTTTAATATTGCAAAGAAACTTATAAACTCAACTCAGAAACTTACATCTTCTGAAATTAATGCAATAGAAAATATCGAAAAATTTGCAAATGAAGAATTAAAGTCCTCAAAATGTGAGCAATGCAGATCTTGCCTCCCATGCCCAAGTGAAATTCCTATTCCTGAAATACTTCGTTTGAGAAATATATCTATTGGCTATGGCCAATTAGAGTTTGCTAAAGAAAGATATAATTTAATAGGGAGGGCAGGCCACTGGTGGGAAGAAAAAGATGCCTCCTTTTGTTTACAGTGCAATGAATGTGTTCCAAAATGTCCTAGCAAATTAAATATTCCAGATTTATTAAAACAGACTCACAACTTATTAGTTGATAAGCCTAAAAAACGATTATGGAGTTAAAGATTGATTCCACAAATTTTCTATATTTAACTTCGCTTCATTATTTAGAGGTGGGAAAGACCAACTATTTTCCCAACACTTTTTAGATGGACCATCATTATTATTTGCAATTTTAATATTATATTTATTCTGAGAATATTCATTTTTAAAAGGTAAATACCAACCTTGATTAGCTAATGCATCAATAGTAGCTCTTTTTTCTAAAGACTTAATCCAATCAATTAACTTTATATTATTAAGTTTTGATTTAGTTAGAAGAAAATTCCAAATTAAAGGAACACCTTTATTGGGAAAAACAATAGAAAGTCTTGAATCAAATCTCAGATATTTTTCACATAATGAAAAGGGAATTATAGCAACAGAAGCATGAGAATTTATTAACCAATTTATTGAATTTTTATCCTCAAATAACATTGCTTGTGCGCGAAGTTTACTAAGTGAATTTTTTGCACTAAGTTTTTTTGAAATTGACATTATTATTCTTGGACTTTGAGGAAATATGATTTTCCCTTTCAACTTTTCAGCAAGAAGAAAATCCCAGGACTTACTGGCATCATAAATTAAGTCTTTATTATTTTTTATAATCACTGCATATGGAACTACGCCTATAGGGAATAATT
Organism: uncultured Prochlorococcus sp.; assembly: GCA_902572065.1. Next base: position 2,289 of record CACGEL010000020.1, on the reverse strand, counting down.
TATCGCGTTGATATTCTTTAAAACTATTCAAAAGATATTTCGATCTATTGTCTAATAGATCATTTAAAAATAAATTATTGATTTTTTGAAAATCTGAGAAATTTATACTATCTAACCATCCGTCGTTAATTAAAATAAAGTCTGATTGAGATAATTTAATTTTATTTTTTTCTAATTTAAGCTTACTAAAATTAATATTTTCTTGTTGCCAAATCCTTGGGAAAGTATCTTTTAAAGATTTTGGATAAAAAGAACTTTGAAAAGAAATTTTAATTTTTTTTAAAGAATTACTACATGAATTCAGAAGGAAAAGAAGAGATAGTTTTCCATAATTAAGGAATTGTCTTCTTGTAGGATATTTCTTAAGCATTTAATTATTTTCATCTAAGGAAATTTGACCCAACTCCTTCATCCTTTCAAGATTAATTTGACATCTTGAAACTATTTCTTCAATACTAAAACCCTTAAGTAAGGCAAGAATAGACATACCTCCAGCACCAACCCCTTCCTTAACATAACCTATTTCATAATCGCTCAATTCTTTATAACTAGATAATTTAAAATTCAAAGAACTTGCCAATCCTAATAAGTTAACATTATGTCTCTCGGCAATTAAATCTAATAAATTACTCAATGAATTATCTTTAACTAACCATCCAGTAGTAGCTATAAAAATAAACTCAATGAATTCCTGTTTATCTTCAGAATCAATAAATTCCAACGCAAGTAAAATTACAGCCAACATTTGGCTACCTCCTGATAATAAAACATATTGCTTAGCTAATCTTGCTCCAATCAATAGTCCCATAGAGAATGCTTGAAATGGATCTCCAACTGAAGAGATAACATCTAAAGAGTCAAAGTTATTTTTCAGATTTGCGTTTAAAAGACCCTCTTTAATTACTTTTCTTTTTAAGGCTCTCGGAGCATTAATCAAACTACTTCCCATTAAATGATTTACATTTAGACCAAAAGCTTGCATTACTGCCTGAGCAGTTGTAGTTCCTCCTGGTACGGATTCTGAAATGAATATTGGTTTTTTAGTTGATTTTCCAATTTCTAGTCCTTTTTTGTAAAGACTCAAAACTCTCTCTTTATTCATAGAGCTTCCAGTAGTTAAACATTTAGCAGGACCTACTAAATGATTTTCCACAATTAAATGACTAAAGTAAGGTTTTTCTTTTATTCCTATAGGAATAACTATTGGACTTGCACATATAAGTTTCGAACATACGTAGCTTATTAAAGCAGGAGTAACGCCTGCTTTTAAAAAGGGTAATTTATATTTATGGTCTGGAGATGCCCCAAATAGAAGAAACTCAGCATCTGCTAAGGCAGTTTTCCTTCTGGCTTTTGAATTAATTCCTGCTGCTGAAATACCCTCGATTTGGGATGTTTCTGTTCCGGCAATCACAAGATAGAAAATAAAATTATTAATTTCTTTTTTAAGAATATCTAGCCTTTCAGAAAATAATTTTTGATTAATTTTACTCCCAAATAACTTTATTCCTAAATACGATTTCTGCATTATATAATTTTATATCAAAGACCTAAATCAACAAATCCATTAATTATTTTTGGAGGCTCAGGAATATTTGAGTTTAATCTAGGGAAAAGAGAATATGCGAGTATATGTATGGTTAAAACATAAACCATTTCTTGAAAAATTATTAATAATATTGCAACTAATTGGATAATTCTGATAGAAGGTGAAAATGGTAAATTAAATAATTCAATAAATTTATCTATCAAACCATAACTTGCTCTTGTAATTATTATCCAAAGATTATCTCCAACTAAAGTTGATAATGCAAATACCCTTATAAAAAAACCTAGTGTGCCAAGAATAAAGCCTAGACTCCAACTAAGCCACCAATTTTTTCCCTTATACCAAGACCAACCTAGCCAAAAAGCTAATATGCCATATGGGAATAAAAATAAAGGTCCTCTAATTGGACCCATAAGTATCATTAACAAAAGAAATTGTATTATGAGACCTTCAAATGCATTTTTAGTTCCTCTTCTTAAATGCAATAAAATTATAGGGAGAGGTAATATTAATCTCAACAATGCTCCACCTATGGGTAAATAGTATAAAGCGATCCAAAATAATGCTGAGAGAGAAGCTAAATATGCGGGTTCAATTATATTAAGTGCCTCATTTTTTTTTGAAAGTTTCATATAGTTTTTTATAAATATTTAATTGATTTTTATACTTTTATTTTTTGGATCAACATAACGTTCAATCTTTTCTATTTCAAAATTTACATCAGAATTTCTTAAAATAGT
>CACGEL010000019.1 GCA_902572065.1 uncultured Prochlorococcus sp. | reverse complement strand
GTTTACTGCTCCTACGTAGACCAATACTTGAGCCGCTGCAACAAAACTCGCATTTAAGAGAAGGTATAAGCCTGCAACACTCATGAAAACCCCACCAAGTAAGAATGCAGAGTAAACGATACTTTCGAGTAGGATTACCCCTAATGCTCCTATTATGATTATTAGAGATAATACGGAAAAACAAATAATTTGTGTTGTTACTGCTATGGACATGAATTATTTTAAATTAATTGTTTGGTTTGAAATTAGGATCTTTCTTATTATTGACTTCTTTTTTCATCCAATCATAAACCTCTTCAGGTAGTTTACCAACTCTAATTTCAGAAGCAGAAACTTCATGAGGATCCATAACTCCTTTAGGCAAATATGTTAGTTCTCTAAGAGGTTTTACAGATGGATCAGTCGTTACATTGGTAGGTAGTCGACCTAGTGCGATATTGTCAAAATTTAAATTATGTCTATCGAATGTAGCTAATTCGTATTCTTCAGTCATGGATAAGCAATTTGTTGGACAATATTCAACGCAATTCCCGCAGAAAATACAGACACCAAAGTCTATAGAATAATTTCTAAGTTCCTTTTTTTTTGTTTCTTTATTCATAACCCAGTCAACTACTGGCAGATTAATAGGACAAACGCGTACACAAACTTCACAGGCAATACATTTATCAAATTCATAATGTATTCTCCCTCTATATCTTTCTGAAGGAATTAACTTTTCGTAAGGATATTGAACCGTAACTGGTCTTCTTCGGAGATGATCAAAAGTTACAGAAATTCCATCATATAAATATTTACCAGCACTAATTGCCTCCTTAATATAGCTATTTACTTTTTGAAGAAAATCTTTCATTTTAAAGAATTTACTATGTTATTTTATTTTAATGGATCAATTTATAATTTAAGTATATTTACTTAAAATTTATCCACCAAAAAATTGAGGAAAAGCAAGTTTTAGTCCTGCTGTTAAGAGGAGATTAGCAAGAGATATGGGTAAAAGGAACTTCCATCCAAGATCAAGTAACTGATCTATTCTGACCCTGGGAGTTGTCCAACGCAATAAGATTGCAAGAAAAACTAAGAGATATGCTTTAAGTACAGTCATAATAATTCCTATAGAAGCTGTGAATACTTGTATTACAGGAGCATTAATTGGGAGATTGAGAACTTTAGCCATTATCTCAACAGGAATAGGAAATCCCCATCCTCCTAGGTAAATAATAGAAACTAATAATGCGGATAGTATTAAATTTATGTAGCTACCTAAATAAAACAATGCAAATTTCATTCCTGCATATTCTGTTTGATAACCTGCTACTAATTCTTCTTCCGCTTCAGGTAAGTCAAACGGAAGCCTTTCACATTCAGCAAGAGCACATATCCAAAATATGATGAATCCAACAGGTTGGCGCCATATATTCCAACTTAAAATCCCAGCACCATTTTGTTGATTGACAATATCAATAGTGCTAAGAGAATTGGTCATTAATACAACAGCTAGTACAGATAAGGCTAAAGGTATTTCATAACTTATAGACTGAGCTGCTGCTCTTAATCCGCCTAAGAGTGAATATTTATTATTGGAGGCATATCCACTCATAAGAAGACCGATGGGTTGAATACTACTTAGAGCAATCCAAAGAAAAATCCCAATACCAACATTACTGATAAGTAAGTTTTCACCAAAAGGTATGATTAACCAGGAAAGAATAACTGGTACTAATACCAATATAGGCCCGGCAGTGAACAGAATAGAATCAGCTTTTGCAGGAATAACATCTTCTTTTACAAGTAACTTTAGACCGTCTGCAATTGGTTGAAGTACTCCTAAAGCTCCAGCATACTCTGGTCCTATCCTTTGTTGTGCAGCCGCAGATATCTTTCTTTCTAACCAAACTGTTACCAATACACCAACTACTGCTGATACTAAAACCAATAACATTGGTAGAGGAATCCATATTATATGAGCAAGTTCACTGGAGAGACCAAAACCCTTCAATATTTCATTAAAACTGTTTTCGAGATCTAATCCGCTGTTCAAAATTTTATTGTTATTTACTCTATAGATTAACTCGCGATAAACGATATGTGTGCTTTTTATGAAAAGTCGAAAATATTATTTTCGATTTTCTAAAGTAATCCACTCTCTTGGAGCCGAACCAGTGTAAATTTGTGATGGTCTAAAAATTCTGTTTGCTCCTAATTGTTCCCTCCAATGAGCCAACCAACCTGCAACTCTTGATATTGCAAAAATAGGAGTAAATAAGTCACGAGGTATTCCGAGTTTTCTATAAACAAGTCCAGAGTAGAAATCAACATTAGGAAAAATACCTTTAGGTCCTAGCCTTGGTATAGCTTCTAACTCTAATTGTTTAGCAACTTCATACATTTCATCTTTACCAAATCTAGCAAAAAGCTCCTCTGCTAAATTTTGAAGAATAATTGCTCGCGGATCTTTAACTTTGTATTCTCTATGACCGAAACCCATAATTTTACTTTTATTTTGAATAGCATTATCCAGAAAAGAACCTGCATTTTCTGGGGTTTTAATTTTTTCTAACATTGCTATTACATCTTCATTAGCTCCTCCATGGAGAGGGCCAGCCAGGGTGCCTACAGCAGATGCAATAACTGCATATGGGTCTGTAAGAGTGCTTGCAGTAACTCGCGCGCTGAAGGTACTTGCATTTAAGCTATGTTCCGCATGAAGAGTTAAACATCTGTCAAAAACTTTTGCTGCTATTGGATCTTGTTCTTTCTCAGTGAGCATATAAAGAAAATTTGATGAATAAGATAAATCATCTCTTGGTTGAATAGGGTCCTGTCCTTTTCTTATAAGTTGAAATGCGGCAATCATTGTTGGAATTTTTGCAATTAGCCTTATCACAGCGTTATAGATGTATTTGGGATCATCTATCGCTCTTCTTGAGTAGAAAAGACCGAGAGAGGCAGCGCTAGATTGTAGGGCATCCATAGGATGCCCTGAAGCAGGAAAACATTTCATCATATCTCTTACTCTGAAGCTTAATCTCCGATGCATCTGTACTTCTTGTTCGAAATTCCTTAGCTCTAGTGATGTGGGTAATTCTCCCCAAATTAATAAAAAAGCAGTTTCTAAGAAACTACTTTTCTGTGCTAATTCTTCAATTGAGTAACCTCTATATAATAATTTCCCTTGTTGACCGTCAATATCACATATTGATGAATTAGTTACTGGGACACCCTCTAATCCTGGTTTTAAAATTAGTTTGTTAATGTCCAATTTTTTAATGTGATATAAATCCTATATAGGTACAAGATAGTCAAATAATTTTTAGTTAACCACAAGATATAAATCAAATTTAATTATTAAAGTATTTTTAAATTAGTTTCTGAATAATAAAGCGGAATTGTCTCTGGAATAGATTCTTTTATTATTGCTTTAAATTCTATAATCGATATATCAATTACATTTTTAAAAAAGTAATTAATGTTTTCTAAAAAAGAGAAATTTTTAGATTGAATTGCATAAGGATTCTTAAGATTAATTTTTTTATTTAGAAAATATTTACCATACTTATTTCCTTCAATATTAAAAAACTCCTTTGAAATTAAATCTATATCTTCGTTATTTATCAAACTATTACTTATAAAGATTAGATTGTCAGATTGAATTGAAAAAATCTTTTTATAAAAAGATTTTTTTATAATATTTTCTTCTATTTTAAGTTTATCTTTTGAATATATTGTATAAATATTATTATTATTTTCTATACTATTTTTATTAAAATCTTCTAATAATTTTATGTTTTTAATAGATAATTTATTTTTATCAAATATTATTAACCAATTTTTGTCAGAAATTAAGAATAATATATTATGGTTTAATTTTGTATTTAATTCATTAAAAATAGCTTTTTCAAAACTGTTTATTTTGATATGATCAAGATATTTATTTGAATTTGCTAGATTATTGTAAATCGATAATTGATATTTTGTTTTATCCAATAAGTTGTCTTTATCTATTATTTCATAAGACATAATATCTAAATTTTTATTATTATTTACTAAATACGTTTTTAGTATCATTTTTTTATCTTTAAAGTTGCATAAAGTTATTAAATAGTCATCTTTTGTTAGAGAATAATTTTCATTATTTAATAATTCATTGGTTTTAAAATTTTTAGTTAATAAAATATTATTTTCATTTTTGAAATTATTTAATATTTCTCTAATCGAGTTATTTCTTATACCTAATTTTTTAGTAATATTACTTGATTGTAAGGCATCAATAATTAATGTTTTATTTGAGGAAGTCATAATATAATTATCATTAGTGCGATAAATATATTTTAAATAATTTAATTTATTTTCTCTAAATATTTTAATCAATTTATCAGGCTCATCAATTGAATTCGTAAGATTTAAAACATCATCTATATCTTTTTTTTCCTTAATTTTGAATATTATTAGAATGTCATCTAAATTTCTTTCTTTATTATCATAGGTAGATATTGTAAGTTCACTATTATAAATATCATCTAATTTGTTTGTACCTAAATCAATACCCAGATAGGCTAATATACTATTCTTTATCAAAATAAGCTTTTCTTGATCCTGTGTTTCATAGCTTTTTCGTAAATTACTAGTGATATTTGAAATTTTAGTATTTGAAATGAAGAATGTTTTATTGTTTTTAGGTAAGTAATTTAAAATTTTTAATTCTGAAATATCATCCTGGCTTACTTTATTTAAACTATAAGATATTTTTTCAAATCCGAAAATAAAGCATAAAGATAATATAGTTATTACAGTTAATAATCTAATATTCATTTTTATTTTTATTTTTATTTTTAACAATAAACATATTCTTGCAACTTTACTTATTAAATTGTTAATAACAAATAGTTAATTATAAAAATTGGGAAATTATCCGAAAACTATAAACGCTTTTGATCTGAATGAATGGTTTAATTCTGAAGATGAAAATCCTATTATTATTGATGTTAGAGAGGATTCAGAACTCCAAATAGCTTGTTTCCCTAAGGAATTTTTACATTTACCAATTAGTAAAGTTTCAGCTGAGTATGTAAAGTCAAAAATTAGAGATATTAATGATAAAAAGTTTGTTGTTCTTTGTCATGCCGGTATCAGAAGTTATAATTTTGGACAATGGTCATTAGATAATAATCTTGTAAAAGAGATATGGAATCTTGAAGAAGGTATAGATGGATGGAGTAGGTATATTGATAAAAATATACCTAGATATTAGTTACTCAATATCCAAAGATGATGCGACAGTATTAACATCCTTATCCCCTCTACCAGAACAATTAATTACTATTTCCGTATCTTCATTTAAGGTAGGACATAATTTTTCTAGCCAGGCAAAGGCATGAGCTGTTTCGAGCGCGGGAATTATTCCTTCCAGTTCACTAACTAGTTTTAAAGCGTCTAACGCTTCTGTATCAGTAACAGAGCCATATTCTGCTCTCCCTATGTCTTTTAAATAACTATGTTCAGGACCTACCCCTGGATAATCAAGACCTGCACTTATAGAATGTGCTTCTTGTACTTGACCATCTTTATCCTGCAAAAGAAGACTCATTGATCCATGTAAAATTCCAACTGATCCTTTAGTAATAGTCGCAGCATGTTTTTCTGTATCAACTCCGCTTCCCGCAGCTTCAACTCCAATTAATCTAACTGATTTTTCTTTTACAAAAGGATGAAAAAGGCCCATTGCATTTGATCCTCCACCTACACAAGCAAGCAAAATATCAGGTAATGATCCAAATGATTCTAGACATTGTTTTTTAGCTTCTTCTCCTATTACTGCATGAAAATCTCTAACAATCATTGGGAAAGGGTGTGGTCCTGCAACTGATCCTAAAATATAATGTGTTGTCTCAACATTAGATACCCAATCCCTAATAGCTTCACTAGTTGCATCTTTAAGAGTTGCAGTACCTGATGTGACAACTTTTACTTCTGCGCCTAAAAGTTTCATCCTAAAGACATTTAATGATTGTCTTTTTATATCTTCTGCTCCCATGTAGATAATGCATTTCAAACCAAATCTCGCGCATACAGTGGCAGTAGCAACTCCGTGTTGCCCAGCACCTGTTTCTGCAATTATTCTATGTTTACCCATTCTTATCGCTAATAAAGCTTGCCCTAATGCATTATTAATTTTGTGAGCACCAGTATGATTTAGGTCTTCTCTTTTGAGCCATATTCTGCAAGTAGAGGTTTTTGTTTTGTAATGTTCAGTAAGTCTTTTAGCTTCATATAATGGAGTCTCTCTTCCGACATAAGTTTTCAGCAAATGATTTAATTCATTAACAAATTGTTCATCTTTCCATGCATCATGTGCTGCTTTTTCCAGTTCAAAAAGGGCAGGCATTAATGTTTCAGGGACATATTGACCGCCATATTTTCCAAATCTTCCTTCTTTAGAGGGTTGATTCAAATCATCATTGTTATTATCTTGATCGCGACGGGAAATTGTACTTACCAATTTTCTATAGTATAAGTATGAACTAACTATAGAATATATAAAAAATAATGGGTAAAAAAAATTGGATTGAATTTGATAATCAGGAAAACATCTATCAAGAAAAGAATACAAAAGAGAATTTAAGAAAAATTTCAAAAATAAATATCTCTAAGCAAAAAAAAGGTAAAAAAGGAAAAACTATTACTTTGATCAAAGGTTTAGGAATTAGAAATGAAAAAGAAGTTAAGGAATTACTAAAAAAATTGAAGGTTTTTTGTTGCACTGGTGGAACTGTAATAGGTGAGGATATTCAGTTACAAGGAGATATGGTTGATAAAGCATTTGAGTTTCTTCGCAATAACGGATTTCAAAATTTCTAAATAAAGAGTTAAAATGGATTTCTATAATTTGAAAGCATAAAAAATGACGGAATTAAATCAGGAAAATTCAGGAAAAAATATAAAATGGCATAATTTAACTATTGATAGAAATAAGTTAGAAAGAATGAGAGGACATAAAGGAATGGTCATTTGGTTTACAGGATTATCAGGCTCTGGTAAAAGTACCTTAGCCAATGCAGTAAATGAGGTCTTACACCTTGATGGGTTATCAACTTATGTATTAGACGGAGATAATGTTAGACATGGTTTATGCAAGGATCTAGGATTTTCTGATGAAGATAGAGAAGAAAATATAAGAAGAATCGGAGAAGTTGCCAATTTATTTATGAATGCTGGAATCATAACCATTACAGCATTCGTCTCCCCTTTCATTAGCGATAGAGATAAGGTTAGAAAAATTATTGGATCAAAGGATTTTATCGAAGTATATTGCGCTGCAGATATTAATGTATGTGAGGGTAGAGATACTAAAGGTCTCTATAAAAAGGCACGTTTGGGGGAAATTAAAGATTTTACAGGGATATCAAGTCCATATGAGGCACCTTCGAATCCAGAAATAGTTGTTGATACAGGCTCTTTAAATTTAAATAATTCTGTTGAAAAAGTTATTAATTACCTTAGAGAACAGAATTTACTTGAAAGGGTTTAATTTAAAAAAACATTTAGTCATTTTTCAGATAATTATCAGCCCCTAGAGAAGATAATTTACTATTTTTAGTTATTACTTGTTTATGGAGTTTGTCTCTAAAGCTTTTCATTTTGAATCCTAAATCTTTATCAAATAAACTAAGGATTTGAATTGCTAATAAACCAGCATTTTTCGCACCGTTTATTGCCACTGTTGCTACGGGAATCCCTGCAGGCATTTGAACAATTGATAATAGAGAGTCAATTCCTTTTAAAGTTTTACTTTCTACTGGTACGCCAATGATGGGGATACATGTGAGTGAAGCTAGCATGCCAGGCAGGTGAGCAGCTCCACCGGCCCCTGCGATAATAACTTTTATATTTTCTGATTCTGCTTTTTTTGCATATTCCATCATCTCCATTGGGGTTCGATGTGCAGAAAGTATACAAACATCAGTTTCTATTCCAAATTCATTCAATATATCTACTGCAGGTTTCAAAGTTTTTAGGTCTGAATCACTTCCCATTACTACAGCAATTTTATAAATATTGCTGGAATTCAAGTCTGACAAAATAACAAATCAATTCTTTTCTTATAATGACGTGCAATTACTTGTGCGCTAGTTAGTTAGTATTAAAAAGACTAATTTTGTATGAATTGTTATGTCGTCTAATAAAAATCTTGAAAAAAGTGAAGTTAAGGAGTATTTCAATGGTACTGGTTTTGATCGATGGAGAAAAATCTATAGTAAATCAGAAGAAATCAATACAGTACAAAAAAATATTAGAAAAGGTCATCAAAAGACTGTCGATGATGTCGTTTCATACGTAAAAAATTATCCTGAATTAACAAGTAAGACTTTTTGTGATGCTGGTTGCGGTGTTGGAAGTTTAGCTATTCCTTTACTAAGACTTGGTATTAAAGATTTGCAGGTTAGTGATATATCTTCTGAAATGATTAAAGAAACAAAGAAACGTATCAATGAATTAGGTTTAAGTCAAAGAAAAATTAAATTTCTAACTAGTGATCTTGAACAGTTAAAAGGGTTATTTGATGTTGTCATTTGTTTAGATGTATTTATTCATTACCCGCAACCAGTCGCTGAAGAAATGGTCAGACATTTATGTGACTTGAGTAAAGAGAAGCTAATAGTTAGTTTTGCCCCTTATACACCAATATTGGCAGTGTTAAAGAATATTGGAAAGTTGTTTCCCGGGCCAAGTAAAACTACTAGAGCTTATACATTAAGAGAAAAAGGGATTATTAATGCTGCTAATGAAAAAGGTTTTATTGTAGTTCAAAAGAAATTAAATCAAGCTCCATTTTATTTTTCCAAATTAATTGAATTTAAAAAAGTTAAATAAACTATTTTACCAGGTGATTTTCAAGTGCATAACGGACTAATTCGGTTCTGCTTGATGTACTTGTTTTAATAAAAAGCCTGCTTACATATTTTTCAACATTTCTAATAGAGGTTTCAAGTTTTCTGGCAATTTCTTTATTCATCAGGCCTTCTGCTACAAGTTGAAGTACGCTTGCTTCTCTTGGCGTAAAACTTGGAATATCTATAGAATTTTCTTGATTGAGTGGATTCTGATCTGTAAGCATAGATTTTATTTCAGTGATCTGTTTTGCCATTTTACTAACATCAATATCAGCAAAGCGGGCTGCTTCTTTTAGTAATCGCTCTTGCCTATTAATTACATTTTTAACTCTTGCAGATAATTCATCTGGATCAAAGGGTTTAGCAATATAATCATCGATACCTGCAAGATATCCTTGGGTTCTGTCTAAAGTCATTCCCTTTGCTGTAAGAAAAATAACTGGCGTTCCTCCTAGCTTTTCATCTTCTCTTATTTTTTCTAACAAAGCATAACCATTTGATCTCGGCATCATAATATCGCTAATAATTAGATCTGGGAAAATTGTTTGAGCTTTTTCCCATCCATCCTCTCCATCAACCGCAATAAAAATTTCAAATCCTTCGTCTTCGAGAAATGTTTTTACAGCTGTTCTTAAACCAGGCTCATCATCTACCAACAAAATTTTTGATTTTTTAATTCCTTCATTATTTATTTGATTAGTGTCATTCATTTTTTTAATTTTGAATTAAATTTTCTTTAGCCTAATGATAATTTTATATACTAAATATGATGCTTTCAACTCCCATACTACTAGATTATCAATCCTCAACACCTTGTTTAGAGGATGTAGTAAATTCTATGGCAACCTATTGGAGTGAAATATTTGCAAATCCGTCGAGTAAGTCAAATTTAGCTGGTATTAATGCAAGTGCAATATTAGAAGTCTCAAGAGAAAAAATACAACAATATTTATTTCTACAAAAAAAGAAAATAATATTTACTAGTGGAGCAACAGAAGCTAATAATTTGGCTTTGCTAGGTTTTGCTAGAAATTATTATAAAGAAACAGAAAATTATGGTCATATTATTACTCTTAAAACTGAGCATAAAGCTGTATTAGAGCCCCTAGATCAATTAAGAAAAGAGGGATTTGATGTTACTGAAATCCTCCCAGAAAAAGACGGTTTAGTATCAGAGGAGAAATTTTTGAGCGCTATAAGGGAAGATACATTTTTGGCAAGTATCATGATGGCAAATAATGAAATAGGAGTTATTCAACCTTTAAAGAAAATTTCTAAAATATGCCAATCATGTGAGATTATTCTCCATTCTGATTATGCACAATGTTTAGGTTATCTCGAATTAGATAGCCTTGACTCATTAGCAAATATGGTAACCATTAGTTCTCATAAAATATATGGTCCTAAAGGCGTAGGTATACTTTTGATTGATAAGGATATTGAGCTCCAACCTATAATTTTAGGTGGAGGCCAAGAATTTGGTTTAAGATCAGGAACATTACCATTACCTTTGATAGTAGGTTTTACTAAAGCAATAGAAATAGCAGTTTTAAATCAAAAAAAGAATATTCAAAAATTTCTTTTTCATAGAGATAAACTTTTGAAGGGATTATTAGATAATAATTCTGGAATAGAAATTAATGGGTCAATGAAAGAAAGATTACCTCATAATCTGAATCTGACCGTACTTGATATTAACGGTTCAAGACTGCATAAAAGTTTGAAATCTAAAATAATCTGTTCTAGTGGGTCAGCGTGTAGTAATGGTGAGCCTTCGCATGTATTACTCGCTTTAGGAAGATCTTTTAAAGAAGCAGAGGCTTCATTAAGATTAAGTATTGGTTTGATGACTACCACAGAAGATATAGAAAAATCAATTGAGATAATTACAGATTCTATTAAATTATTACGCTGAAATCTTAACTATTTTAATTGAGCAATTCTTAATTTTGCGCTTCTAGCTCTTTTATTATCTTCAATTTCTTTTTCCATAGGTGTAATTGGTTTTTTTGTTAGATTTTTCAATCTTTCATCATGCTTAAAAGAATTTTTTACCAGCCGATCTTCTATTGAATGAAAGCTAATAATTGAAATTATTCCTCCAGGTAATAGCCAATCTGGAGCAATCTCCAAAAATTTTTCTAACGCTTCAATTTCTTTATTTACAGCAATTCTTAGTGCTTGGAATGTTCTAGTTGCTGGATGAATTTTCCGATATCTTTGTTTGGGCGGAAAACAACCAGCAATAGAATAAGCTAAATCTTTTGTACCCGAATATTTACCTTTTTCTATCAAATCTTTTTTGATTCTCCTAGAAATCTTTCGTGATAATCTTTCATCACCATATTTAAAAATTACATCAGCCAGTTCTTTTTCACTTAAGGTTTCAATTAAGTTTTCCGCATTCATCTTAAGTAAAGGATTCATTCGCATATCTAAAGGGCCATCTTTTTGAAAACTAAATCCTCTTTCTGGGCTATCTATTTGATTACTATTTACTCCAAGATCTGCTATTACAAAAGAAACTTTTTCTTTTGGCTCAAAGTTCGCAAAATTTGAGGGACATATTTCAATCCTCGATTTAAATTCTTTAAGCCTAATAAATGCTGACTTCCTTGCGAATGGATCGTGATCTAGTCCAATTATTTTTAAATCAGGATATTTTTTTAATAATTGATATGAGTGCCCACCACCACCTAAGGTTGCATCTATACCTTTTACTTCATTGTCTGATATTAATGGATATTGATCTACAGAAACTAAAATTTCATCTGTCATCACTGACTTATGCTTGAATAAAGATGAATCAGAAAGGTCAGTTTGCATAACTTTCTACTAAGATTTAAATAGAGGTTAAATTATTAATGGCTCAACTAGAGACTAGAACAGAACCGATGGTGGTCAACTTTGGCCCTCATCATCCATCTATGCATGGAGTTTTGAGGTTAGTTGTAACCCTTGATGGCGAGAATGTCATAGATTGTGAGCCCGTAATTGGATATTTACATAGAGGGATGGAAAAGATCGCCGAAAACAGGACAAACGTAATGTATGTCCCTTATGTAAGCAGAATGGATTATGCAGCTGGAATGTTTTATGAAGCTATTGTAGTAAATGCACCAGAAAGATTAGCAAATATAGTTGTACCAAAAAGGGCAAGTTATATAAGAGTATTAATGTTGGAACTTAATAGAATTGCAAATCATCTTTTATGGCTAGGTCCATTTCTAGCAGATGTAGGAGCTCAAACTCCATTCTTTTATATCTTTAGAGAAAGAGAGATGATTTATGACCTTTGGGAGGCCGCTACTGGACAAAGATTGATAAACAATAATTTTTTTAGAATAGGAGGTGTGGCTTGCGATTTGCCTTATGGATGGTTAGAAAAATGCATTGATTTTTGTGATTGGTTCGCTCCAAAGATTGATGAATATGAAAAATTAATAACCAATAATCCTATATTCAAAAAAAGAATTGAGGGTCTTGGAACTATAGAAAGAGATCAGGCAATTAATTGGTCCCTTTCTGGACCAATGCTTAGGGCATCTGGAGTCTCCTGGGATTTGAGGAAAGTTGATAATTATGAATGTTATGACGATTTTGATTGGGAAATTGCTTCAGAAAAAGAAGGTGATTGTTATGCCAGATATCGAGTAAGAGTTGAAGAAATGAGACAATCATTAAAAATTATTCGTCAAGCTTGCGAAATGATTCCTGGTGGACCAACAGAAAATTTAGAAGCTCAACGTATGTCTACAGAAGATAAAAAAAGTGAAATATTTGGTATGGACTATCAATACGTAGCTAAGAAAGTTGCGCCAACTTTTAAGATCCCTAATGGAGAATTATATACAAGATTAGAATCTGGGAAAGGTGAAATAGGAGTTTTTATTCAGGGGAATAATGATGTCACACCATGGAGATTTAAAATTAGAGCTGCTGATTTAAATAATCTACAAATATTACCTCACATACTTAAGGGAGCCAAAATAGCAGACATTATGGCAATACTTGGCTCAATTGATGTCATTATGGGTTCTGTAGATAGGTAAATCTTTTAATGAAACCTAATAATTGGTTGATTTTAAAAAGAAAAGTAAGGTTTGGTGATTGTGACTCTGCAGGAGTGATACATTTTCATAACCTTTTAAGATGGGCTCACGAAAGTTGGGAGGAAAGTATCGAAATTTATGGTATCCCTCATCAGGATATTTTTCCTGCAAACTATTCTCAGAAGAATCAAATTATTTTTCCCATAGTCAATTGCGAAGCTAATTTTTTATCACCTATTAAGATTGGCGATTTACTTTCAATTAAGATATTCCCCAAAAAAATTAATAATCACTTGTTTCAAGTAAATACATTTTTTTTAAAGGATGAAATTAATGTCGCTGAAGGAAAAATTATCCATTGTTCTTTAGATGTTGATTCAAAATTGAAAGTTCAATTACCTGATCAACTTGAGAGGTGGATAGAGGCTTCCAATATAAATACGAATTTAAAAGAGTGTTAATTATCATGAGTTACTATTTTTCAAATATGAAATTAGATTTTTTAATATAATATGATTGATTTTTACCAATAATCCAGGTTTCTGGCCTCTCATGTTTTGGCCAATTTTTAGAAAAGTCTTTTAATCGTTTTAATGAATATTCAATATTTGTTTTACTAGTTTGTTTTTTAAAATCAATGATAATTTCAATTTTATTTCCCCATTCTTTATTAGGTATATTTGAAATCATAAAATTTTCTATTGGGATTTTTTCATTTGAGATAAATTCACTTAATCGTAATTTAACTACTTCTGGAAAAACTATCTCACCTCCAGAATTAAAAGCATTATCTATTCTGCTAATAAATTTCAAATAAGAAGAATCATTAAATTCCTGTATCTCTCCCAAATCACAGCTTTCCCACCAACCATTTTTATCTTTGAAATTTTTAGTTTTAGAATGTTCAAGCAATTCAATTCCTATTCTTTCTGATTTGATTTGGATTAAACCCTTTTTACTAATTCTTAAATTTATATCACATAGTATTTCTCCAACATTATCAATTCCTTCTAAAAATTCCTTAGGTTTTAAGCTTGAAACCATCGCAGCAGTTTCGGTTGATCCGTAACAGGGTGCTAAATTTATTTTTTCTAGTCTGCACTTGCGAGAAGTTTCACTAGATATAGATTCACCACCAATCCAAATTAAATCAAAAATCTTTAACCAATTAATCCCATCTTTTTCAGATAAAAGTCTTTTTAATTGTGTTGGAACTAATGATGTTATAAGATGTTGATTTTCTTTTTTTATCTCATTAGTAAAGACTAATAATTCCTTGGTTTTTTTAATAAATTTAGGAGAAATATTGATATGATCACAACTCCATATTATGCTTCTAAATAGTGGCATTAATCCACTTATATGATTCAAAGGTAAAGTATTAAAAATTAAACAGTTTTGTAATTTAAATCCTTGCTTTTCAAGCCAAATTCCAGATGCCTTAGCAGACATATTGAGATTTTCTAAACTATGTATGCATTTTCTAGGCTTTCCACTACTTCCACTACTATTTAAGATAATTGCAGGTCCATTTATATCAATAGTCTCTAATAGTTCTTCAGTTTTATAAGATTTATTTTTTATATAGGTTATTTTTTTATCGTTTATATTTTCAAGAATTTTTTTTATAGATTCTTTTTCGTTATTTTCAACTTCAATAATATGTATTTTATTTTTCATAGTTGATCCCATATCTTTTGAGCATCATTTAGGAAAAGAAAAGAATTAGGATTTTTTTTTAAAGCCAAACCAGGAACTTTGGGAGTTAGTCCCAATAGCTGTAAAGAGGATAAATGAAAAAGCCATCTTCTGCCTATTCCTGTTTCGAAAGAAGTGCTTAAAGATCTAAAACCTTTTTTATCTTTTAGTTCTTTTAAGAGATGCATTGGATTAGTCTCTTGAGAAGGTCTTCGAATTTGCCAACCATCCCATTCATTAATCAAATATGGGTATTTTAATAGTGATTCATCCAAAGCAACTGGTATCCTTTTATTAAGTTCTTTCAAACCCTCAATATCATCTGTAGGAAGAGGTTGTTCTAGCCAATCTATATTTTCAACATCTTTCAAAATATCAACCCATCTATTAGCTATTGCCCTTTCCCAAGAGCCATTTGCATCTATTCTTAATTTAATATTATTTCTTAAATGTTTTAATATTTCTATAAGAGTCTTTTCTTCAGAGGCATTGTCTTGTATTGCTACTTTCCATTTTATAGTAAGTGATTTATCATTAAAGATTTTATTATCTTGCAATAATTTTAATTCTTGAAGCGCATTATAAGGATTTAAAAGTATTGCTGTTTGATCAATTTCATTAAAGTAATAATTTTCTTTAAATATTATTTTTCTTTGAATTTCGGCTAATGCAGAGTTTATTGCTGATTGAATGCATGGGTGAAAACTCTTTATTAGCTGTGTTATGTTTTTTGAATTAAAGTATTTAGGAATTTGATTTAATTGAATTTGACATTTTTCTAAATCTTTTCTTCTTAGAGGATTTACTTCTCCAAAACCAACTCCCTTTTCAATATTTCTTAATTTAATAATCCACCCATATCTATATTTGTATGTTGTATTTGAATTATCCACTTTGGAGGATAATTTAAAGAAAAAAGATTTTTTTTTAAAAGTTAAGTTCATTTATAAATCAAGTAATCCATAATTAATCCAGCTATTAATCCAATTCCATTTAGCGTTTGAAATTTGATGGCAATAAATTTACAATTTTTTATTTTTTCAGGCTTGTTATATGAATATTTCAACAAATTAATAAGCTTTAATGATTGAGGAAAACTAATAAGATAAAGAATACAAAGTATCGGAATAAAACCATTAATTATTATAAAAAGTTGGAAAACATAAATTATAAAAACTATCCAAGGAATTAGTTTAGCTCCTTTCTTTGCTCCTAAGCGAACCAAAGGTGAATTTTTGCCATGTTTTTTATCTTCTTTGATTTGATGAAAATGAGAACAAAATAATACTAGTGTGGTTGCCAATGAGGGCCCTGAACCAATTAATAATGACTCTTTCCAAGGAATAGAAAATAAGTATATATCTGAAGGATTGAGTGCAATTAAAGCAGCTGAGTAAGCTAAGGGACCAAAAGCTATCCAACATAATGGTTCTCCTAAACCATGGTAACCTAAACGGAAAGGTGGCCCTTGATATAAATATCCCAAGAAACAGCATGAGGCCACTAATAGCATTACATTTATA